>JBOHAW010000043.1:0-15611 GCA_050697975.1 Gaiellaceae bacterium | reverse complement strand
CCTCGGCGAGCATCTCGACGTAGAGCTCGAACCCGAGCGCGGCGACGTGGCCGGACTGCTCGGCCCCGAGCAGGTCGCCGGCGCCGCGGATCTCGAGGTCGCGCATCGCGATCGAGAAGCCGGCGCCGAGCTCCGTGTGGTCGGCGAGCGTGGCCAGCCGCGCGCGGGCCTCGGGGGTCAGCTCGCTCGCGTCCGGGTAGAAGAGGTAGGCGTGCGCGACCTGGTCGGAGCGGCCGACGCGCCCGCGGATCTGGTAGAGCTGGGCCAGGCCGAGCGCGTCGGCGCGCTCGACGACGAGCGTGTTCGCCTCCGGGATGTCGAGACCCGACTCGATGATCGTCGTCGAGACGAGCACGTCGGCGTCGCCGCGCAGGAAGGCGTGCATCCTCTCCTCGAGGTCGCGCTCGCGCATCTTCCCGTGCGCGACCAGGAAGCGCAGGCCCGGGCAGAGCTGCTGGAGCTTCTCGGTCGCCGCCTCGATCGTCTCGACGCGGTTGTGCAGGTAGAACGACTGGCCGCCGCGAACGTGCTCGCGCTCGAGCGCCGTCTTGATCAGCTCCTCGTCGTACTCGCCCACCGTCGTCCGGATCGGGCGGCGACCCTCCGGCGGCGTCTCGATGATCGAGATGTCCCGCAGGCCCGAGAGCGACATGTGGAGCGTGCGGGGGATCGGCGTGGCGGAGAGGGTCAGCACGTCCACCTCGAGGCGAAGCGAGCGCAGCAACTCCTTCTGCGCCACTCCGAAGCGCTGCTCCTCGTCGAGGATGACCAGCCCGAGCTCCTTCGGGATCACGTCGCGCGAGAGGACGCGGTGCGTGCCGATCAGGACCTCGACCTTGCCGGCGGCGAAGTCGCGCAGCACGGCCTTGGCCTCGGCCGGCTTGCGGAAGCGGGAGATCATCTCGACGCGGACCGGGAAGTCGCGGAAGCGCTCGCGGAAGGTGTGCCAGTGCTGCTCCGCGAGGATCGTGGTCGGCACGAGCATGAGCGTCTGCTTGCCGTTGACGGCCACGGCGAAGGCGGCGCGCACGGCCACCTCGGTCTTCCCGAAGCCGACGTCCCCGCAGACGAGGCGGTCCATCGGCCGCGGCGCTTCCAGGTCTTCCTTGACCGCCTCGATCGCGCGCTGCTGGTCCTCTGTCTCGCGGTACGGAAAGTCGGCCTCGAGCCGCTCGAGCCACTCCTGCGACAGGTCGTACGCGACACCCGGCGCCTGCTGCCGCTGCGCGTAGAGCGCGATCAGCTCGCCGGCAAGCTCGCGTACCGACGCGCGCGCGCGGCTCTTCAGCAGCTGCCAGGCCTTGCCGCCGAGTTTCGAGAGCGCCGGTGCGTTGGCGTCGGCGCCGATGTACCGCGAGACCTTGCCGAGCTGCTCGTGCGGGACGTAGAGGCGGTCGTCGCCGCGGAAGGCGAGGAGCAGGTAGTCGCGGGTGACGCCGGCCACCTCCTTCGTCTCGAAGCCGAGCAGCCGGCCGATGCCGTGGTCCTCGTGGACGATGTAGTCGCCGGTGCGAAGGTCGGCGAACGACTGCAGCGCGCGACCGAGGCGCGCGTCGGCCCGGGGCGGCCGCTTGCGGAACACCTGCGTGTCGGGCAGGAGCACGAGCCCCAGGTCCCGCCAGACGAACCCGCGTCGCGCGGGCGCGACGGCGAACAGGAGCTCCGCCTCGGGCGGCAGCTCCTCGCCCGGCTCCACGAGCCGCGCCTCGACCCGGCGCAGCAGGTTCTGCGTGCGCAACGCCTCGCCGCGGTGCGGGAACGCGACGATCACGCGCTGTCCGGCGCGGACGAAGCCGGCCAGCTCGTGCTCGGCCTCCGCCAGGCCGCGCGCCGCGATGGCGGGCCTCTGCGCCTCGAAGGCGAACGCCTGGCCGTGCGGAAACGGGTCGAGCTCGGCGACGCCGTCGAGCGGAACAGGCTCGAAGCCCTCCTCCTCCCAGACTGCGCGCACCTCGTCCGGTTCCCAGACGAGGTCGGGCGAGCCGCGGAGCGGCGGGACGAGGTCTCCGGGGACCGGGGGCGGCCCCTCCTCGTCCGGGAGACTCGCCTCCAGCAGGTCGAGACGGCGCTCGGCCGATGGGTAGATCACGGCCTCCGCGACGGCGTGCAGCGCGCGCTGGGTGAACGGCGAGAAGGCGCGGATCGCCTCGATCTCGTCCCCGAACAGCTCGATCCGCAACGGCTCCCGTCCTGTGGACGGGAAGACGTCGACGATGCCACCGCGCACGGCGAACTGGCCGCGCTCCTCGGCGCGCTCGACCCGCTCGTAGCCGCCGAGGGCCAGGTGCTCGGTCAGCTCGTCGATGCCGGGTTCGTCGCCGACGCGGACCCGGAGGGCCTGCGGGCGCGCTTCCGGAGGGGGCATCGCCTCGGCCAGGGCCGCGGCCGACGCGCAGACGAGCCCGCCGGCCTCGAGGACGTCGAGCGCCCGCGCCCGCTCGCCAACGAGGTGCGGCGGCGGCTCGAGCCCCGAGCCCCAGCGGACGCCGCGCGAGGGGAGCAAGGCGACCCGCTCCTCGCCGAGCAGCCAGGCCGCCGCCTCGGCCGCATCACGCGCGTCCGCGTCGTCGGGCGCCAGGAAGACGAGGGCGCGGCCGAGGTGCTCGTGCAGGGCGGCGATCACGAGCGGCAGTGCCGGCTCGGACACGCGGGCGCGCGCCGGCAGCGCGGCGGCGAAGGCCTGGAGGCGCTCGCTCTCGGCGAGCTCGCGCACGAGCGGATACAGGGTCGGACGGTCCATGGCGAACGGCGGAACGGGCGGTTCCGCGGCCGCGAAGTGTACTCGCCGCCAGCCGACCAACCGCCCCCAGCGCAACGAATGCCAAGAGACGAATGACGACCGGCGACCCCGACTGACGCTGATCGCGGCGGCTGGCATCCCGCAAGTGGGCTGGGGCACAGAGCGGCTCCGCGCACTGAGCGAGGGCGGAGCGCGCGTTCTACCGCTGGATCGTGACAACGAGAGCGTCCGCCAGCTCGAGCACAGACGCCCGGTCATCGTCTATCGCTACGACAGCCAGTGAGACATAAGCCCACGAGCCGCGTCGAAAGCCTCGGGTTCGAGCAGGTCTTCGAATATGTCGCCGGCAAGGCGGACTGGGGATCGGCGGGGCTACCGCTTGAGGGCACGACGTCACCCATCGTCCTCGTGGGCCTGACGGCCCAAGCCTAAGGTGTCCACCAAAGGACAGGACCTCCACACCCGACTCACCACGCCCGGCCAACCGGTAGGGCTCACCTGTCCGTCAGCTAGCGCGTGACGACGATCGTGCCGACCATGCGCGCCGCTTCGTGGGGGATGCAGAAGTAGCGGTAGGTTCCAGGGACGAGGAGCGTGCGGCGGTACGTCTTGCCGCCTCCGATGAAGCCCGAGTTCCACACCTTCGCGCCCTTGGGCACGACTGCGTCAGACGCTCGCGTCGCCAGGGAGCGCTTGGTGGTAATCGTGTGCGCGACGCTGCCCACGTTGCGCCACACGATCGTCCGGCCCTTCTTGACGGTCACGCGGGCCGGCCTGAATTGGAGCCCGTCGGTCATCCTCACGACGACGGGCGCGCTTGTCGCACCAGGCGCTGCCGCCGCGCCCGCCAGGGAGGCGAGCGCGGCGGTCAGGATCAGGCAGACGATCGACTTCCGGATCACAGCACGATGTCGCACACGGGCAGGAACTTCGGCGTCCCCGCGGTGATCTTCTCGCCCGCGAAGGGATTCCCCGGCGGACCGGCGAAGGTGAAGGTGCGCACGGGGATGTGCGTGTACCACGTTCCGACCCTCGAGCCGCCGCCCTGGAAGGCGTGCCAGTGGTCGAAGCCGGGTGGCACCTTTCCGTACACGGTGGCGTTCGGCGCCTTGACGGCCTTTGCGTAGTTACCGTCCCCGCACGTCCCCGGGACGGCGTAGATCAGGTACAGCAACTGGCCCTTCGCGACGCCCTTCGCCCAGGGGAAGGGCTTGTCCGTTTGGAAGTGAAGCCCGATCGCGAAGCCGCGCTTGTCCAGGACTTTCCAGTAGTGCCCCGGGATGTCGGCGAACCGGTACCGCTTGCCGTTCACGGTGACCGCCGGAGTCTTCGAGAAGCCAGGCGGCAGGTTAGCCTCCGAAATGGACCCCGGGTTGACGCCGAGGCCGCTGCGGCTGCCGCCACTCGCGCCGCCGCCGGCAAACGTCGTGGCCGCGGTGGCGCCGGCGAGTACCGTAATCGACAGAATGAGCCAGAAATGTGGGCGCATGGGGCCTCCTCCCTCGTGTGCGTGTGGCCCGAGGCCACGCAGAACGTTTCACTACACTCTGTAGTGCGCATACACTACAGGCCGTAGTGGTGAGTGCGCAATGACCTGGCTTCACCGTTTCCGGGTGGGTGGAGCGAACGCGACGGGAGCGCTTGGCCCGCTGGAGGCGAGCGTGATGCGCTCGGTCTGGGCGCGGGGCAATCCGACGCTCACCGAGATCCACGGTGACCTGGGTGGCCCGGAGCAACTGTCGTTCAACACCGTGATGACCGCCGCAGGGCGGCTCGCCGCGAAAGGGCTGCTCGCGAAGGCGAGAGACGGCCGTGCGCACCGCTGGCGCGCGCTCGTCAGCCGATTGGAGTTTGCTTCCGAAGTAAGCAGACAAGTGTCCGCAGGTCTCCTTGGCGAGTTCGGCACCATGGCGGTGACTGAGTTCGTCAGCGCCCTCGAGGACCTGCAGCCGGAGGATCTCGCGTTGCTCGAGGAGCTGGCTCGCGAGGCCCGCGAGCGCCGCAGCGGCCCTCAGCGGGGTGCCGAGTGAGGTCGAGCGGTCCACCTGGCCGCTGCTGGCCACTCTGGGAGCTTGCCGCGGGCTGGATGCTGTCGACGTTCGTCCTCGCCGTGCTCGCAGTCCGTTGGATCGGATGGACGGATGGTCCCAACCCGGTGCCGCAAGCCTGGGTTCTCGCGGCTCCCGCACTGGGCCTCCTCTCCACCAGCACGCTCGCGCTGCTTCGCAGCCTCGTCCGGCAGCGGCGCGACACCCGGCGCGTTGCCGAGTGGGTGCGGCTGCGGGCAATCCCCATTCAGCCGGCCATCGCGGTTGTCATCGCCGATGCCGGCATCGCCCGCTGCCGTCTCGTTCGCGACGAGCAGCCGTATGCGTTCACGTTCGGCATCTTCCGCCCGATCGTCGTCGTCACCTCAGCTCTCTTCAACGAGCTCGACGCCGGGCCGCTCCGGGCGATCCTCTTGCATGAAGCCGCGCATGCCCGGGCGCGCGACCCGGGCCGCCTCTTCCTCGCTCGTGCGATTGCGGCAGGTCTCCTCGGCTTCCCACCGGCGGCGCGAGCCCAAGGCCGCTGCCACCAGTGGGCCGAGCTCGCCGCCGACCGAGCGGTGCTCGGCCAACTCGGCCCGCGCCCGCTCGCGGTCGCCCTCTTGGCGCTGCTTCGGCGCCCGGGGCGACTCCTGCCGCGAGCCGAGGGATCGGTTGTCGAGGCGGACGACCTTCTTCCCGCCCGTCTGTTGCAGCTGTCCGCCTACCCAGAGCGCCTTCTGTTGCCGCCGAGCGGTCGCGGAGAGAAACTCGCGATCTCGGCGCTCGTCGGTTCGGTGGTCGCGGCCGCGGCGGTTCCCTGCACCCTCTTCACCGCCTTGTTGGCGCAGATGTAGAAGCGCGCCAGCGACCCGCACTCCGCGCTCCATAGTACGAGCTCCCCGAGCAAGCTTCTGGTCAAGCCCCTTCTGAACAGAGCGCTTGCAGTGTCGAAGTCCAAGGCGTCTGAAGTCGTATAGCCGACTCATCGGTGTCGCGGCTCAGGCGGCGGTGAGCTCGATCACCTCCTCGGTGGTGTCGCGCGCCTGCCCGCGGCTGTCGGCATTGAAGACCTCGCGGAGCGCCGCCGAGACGAGCGAGCGCTGGGCGGGCCGGCAGTGCTGGTGCATGTTGCGGACGAAGGGGACGGTGCAGCGCTGCCAGGGGCAGGCGAGCACGCGGGCGATCGCGGCCTCCAGTCCTTCGTGGTCGTCGGAGACGACCAGGCGGACACCGGTGAGGCCGCGGTGGCCAGAACGCCTCCGACTCGACCTCGCCGAGGTCGATCCCGACCACCTCGCGCCCGCCGCTCTCGTGCACGGCGTAGGCGACGACCAGCGTCTTCGAGCGGACGTGGCCCTGATCTCGAACCTTGAGCTGCTTCGCGTCCAGCCACAGGTGGGGATAGGAGCCCTCCAGCGGCCGGGAGCGGAAGACCTCGACCTGCTCGTCGAGGCCGCGGCAGAGCGCCGACACCCGGTCCTTCTCATCCCCTCGATCCCGAGCTGCTCGACCACCCGATCGACCTTGCGGGCGGAGACGCCGTTGACGTACGCCTCCAGCACGACCGCGACGATCGCCTGAGCTCGGCCCGATGGCGCGGCTCCAGACTCCTGACGGTCATGGGCTGAACCGCTGTGCCGAGGGCCTATCAGAACCTCTATGCGCGCCGATCGAGGCCGCCAGCAGCGCCGACGACGTCAGCGACCCCAGCAGCGAGCGGAAGAGCCGACGCCGGGCGAGCCGGCGCAGCTCGACGATCCGCTCGTCGTAGAGGCGGTCGTACCGGCGACGCAGGAACGGCGCGAGCTGGAAGGCGCGCAGACGTCCAGCACACGATCACCCGCCCTGCGCCCGACCAGCTCCACGAGGACGCGGCTCAGCTCGGCCTGGATCGCGCCTGAGAACTCGAGCGCGATCGTGATCGCAATCAGCCCCGCCAGCGCGGGCAGCACCGTCGTGAACTCCTCGTTCCCACCGGCCGACAGCACGGCCGACAGCACCTCCTTGCCGATGAAGAGCTGCGCCGCGATCCCGAGCGCCGAGAGGAGCTGCAGGATCGAGGTGATGAGGAACTCGGTCCGTCCGGCGCTCCAGACGAGCCGGAGCAGTCGGCGAGCAGCCGCGGCAGATCTCGCCAGGTCCCTAGTGGTAGCGCGCCTGGGTGAGCTCGAGCCCCTCGGCGTCGAGCGACTCGACAGCGTCGGCCGCGCGGCCCACGAGCGCCTCGACGTCGGTCGTCTCGTCGAAGTCGGACAGCACGAAGTCGGCCACCGAACGGCGATCGCCACGCCCGGGCCTGCCCACGCCGACGCGCAGGCGCAGGAAATCCGGGGTTTTCAGGTGCGCTGCGATCGAGCGCAGCCCGTTGTGACCGGCGAGCCCGCCGCCGAGGCGCGCCTGCAGGCGGCCAAGCTCGAGGTCGACCTCGTCGTGGACGACCAGGATCGAGGCGGGATCGATCTTGAAGAACCTGGCCGCCGCGCCGACGGGGCGGCCAGAGTCATTCATGAACGTCTCCGGCGCCAGCAGGGCCACGCGGTGGTCATCGATCCGCACCTCGGCGAGCTGACCGGAGAACTTGCTCTTCCAGGAGGCATCGTGCCGGCGGCCGAGCTCCTTCACCACCATCCAGCCGACGTTGTGGCGGTTGCCCGCGTACTCGCGCCCCGGGTTGCCGAGCCCGACGACGAGCAGGTCGAGCGTCGAGGCGCTCTCGCCCCGTCGCCGCCACAGGCGCACGAATTACCCCTCGGTCTCGCCGGCGGCCTCGGCCGCGGGCGCCTCGCCGGGCGCGGCCCCCTCGGGGACCTCCTCGCCCTCAGGCACCTCGGCGCCCTCCTCGCCTTCCTCGAGCACCTCTTCGGGCTCCTCGACGACCGTCGGCGGTGTGACGCTTGCGAGCACGGTCTCGTCGGGGTCGTCCACGTACGTCACGCCCTCGATCGGCGTCAGGTCGGACAGTCGCATCGTGTCGTTGACCGCCATCCCGCTCACGTCCAGCTCCAGGTGCTCGGGGATCTCCATCGGCAGCGCCTGGACCGTCACCGCGCGCGTGACCTGCGAGAGCACACCGCCTTCCTTCACGCCGGCCGGCTCGCCGATCAGCGTTACGACCACCTGCGCCTGAATCGGCTGGTCGAGCCGCACCTCGTGCAGGTCGACATGGGTGACCGTGCCGCGCAGCGCATCGCGTTGATACTCCTTGAGAATCGACGGATGCGTGGTCTTCTGGCCGGCCAGCACGACGTCGAGGATCGCGTGCAGCCCGCCCGGGCCGCTCAGCGCCCGGCGCAGGTCGCGCTCGGGAATGCAGATCGCGTGCGGCGGCTTGCCGCGTCCGTACAGGACGCCGGGAATCATCCCGCTGCGCCGCAGACGCCGCGTCTCCGCGGAGCCGCGCGCCTCCCGCTCGCTCACTTCCAGTTTGATGCGCTCGCCGGCCATCGGCGCGCAAGTGTAGCGAAGGCGCCGATTAGTTCTTGATGTGCAGGTCGATCCCGAGCAGGAGCAGGGGCCAGAGCAGGAGCGCCAGCACGGCCGAGAACACCCGGCGGATGGTGTTCAGGTTCTCGAAGTAGTCGTACGAGGCGGCGACGGCGACCCCGACGACGAGGTAGATCAGGCCGAGCAGGCTGGGTCGGCGCATCATTGACGACTCGTCCCCGGACGCGTCGAGTCGGAAACGCCGCGGGACCTAGAAGAGTTGATTCTCGCCGGCGAAGACCGCCGACACCGAGCCGTCCGAGAACACGTTCCAGATCGTCTCGGCGAGCAGGCCCGAGACCGAGAGCACGGTCAGCTTGTCGGGGCGGCTCAGCGGGTCGATCGGAACCGTGTCCGTGACGACGATGCCGGCGAGGTCGCTGGCGGCGAACCGCTCGAGGGCGCCGCGCGCGAACAGCGCGTGCGTCGCGAAGACGTAGACGTCCCTGGCGCCCGCCTCCTTGAGGGCCTTGGCGCCGGCGAGCAGCGTCCCGCCCGTCATGATGACGTCGTCGCCGATGATCGCGATCTTGTCGCGGACGCGACCGGTCACCTCGGTCACGGAGGCGACGTCGTGCCCTGGCCGCGTCTTGTGCATGATCGCGAAGTCGGCCTCGATCATCTGCCCGAACCGGACGGCCATCTTGGCCCGTCCCGGGTCGGGCGAGACGGAGACGACGTTCTCGCCCTGCAGGCCGAGGTCGCGGAAATGGTTGGCGATCAGCGGCAACGCGGTCATGTGATCGACGGGGATGGTGAAGAAACCCTGGATCTGGCCTGCGTGCAGATCCATCGTGAGCACGCGGTCGGCGCCTGCGATCTGGAGGAAGTCGGCGACGAGCTTGGCGGTGATCGGCTCGCGGGGCGCCGACTTCTTGTCCTGGCGCGAGTAGGGGAACCACGGAATCACGACCGTGATCCGCTTCGCCGAGGCCAGCTTGGCGGCGTTGACCATGATCATGAGCTCCATCAGGTTCCGGTCGACCGGATCGGAGCCCGTCTGCACGAGGAAGAGGTCGGCTCCGCGGATGGACTCCTCGTACCGGCAGTAGGTCTCGCCGTTGGCGAAGGTCTTCACGGTCGCCTCGCCCAGCTCGATGCCGAGGCGCTCGGCGATCTTCTGCGCCAGATCCGGGTTGGAGCGCCCCGAGAAGAGCATCAGCCGCTTCTGCGGGCCGCGCTCGATGTAGTGGCCGGAAACCGTGTCCGGCCTCACCGAAGGAGAGGCCAGCGGCACGTCGAGACCCGGCAGAACGAGGTCAGTCGTTCCCGTTGCGCTTTCCACGCAGATACCCCTCCTTGGTGACCTGCCGCGGCGGGAAGCCGGCCAGAGATTCCGGCGGCACGTCGTCGGTTATCACCGATCCGGCCGCGATCCATGCGTCGTCGCCGATCGTGACCGGAGCCATGAAGGAATCATGAACGCCGGTCCTGACGTTGCGGCCGATCGTCGTCCTGCCCTTGGGCTGCCCGGGCGGGTGCGGGAAGTTCGCCGTGATCGCGCCGGCGCCGATGTTCGTGTCTGCGCCGATCTCGGCGTCGCCGATGTAGGAGAGGTGTGGCACTTTCGCACCTTCGCCGATGTGCGAGTTCTTGATCTCCACGAACGTGCCCGCCTTGGCGCCCGCCTCGAGCACCGTTCCGGGCCGAAGGTAACAGAACGGGCCGACGATCGCACCGGGCCCGATCTCGGCGTCCACGGCCACCGCGTGCGGCCCCACCTCCGCCCCCGCACGCACCTGCGTGCGCCCTCGGAGCACCGTGAACGGCTGGACGACGGTGTCTGCCTCGAGCTCGACGCCGACCTCGATCCAGGTCGTCAGGGGGTCGACGATCGACACGCCCGCGGCCATGTGCGCCTCGTTGATCCTTCTGCGCAGGGCGGCTCCGGCCCGGGCGAGCTCACCGCGAGTGTTCACGCCCTCGGCCTCCTCCGGATCGAGCGCGGCGTGCACCGCGACCCGCTCGCCGCCGTCGACCAGGTGTTGAACCGCGTCGGTGAGATACAGCTCGCCCTGGGCGTTGTGAGCCTCGAGGCGCTCGAGCGCGGGCCAGAGCTTCTCCGCGGTGAAGACGTAGATCGACGAGTTCACCTCCCCCACGCGCAGTTCCTCGGCGCTCGCGTCGGCGGCCTCGACGATCGCGCGGAGGCCGCCGTCGTCGCCGCGCAGGATGCGGCCGTAGCTGCGCGCGTCCTTCGGCTCGAACGAGAGCACGGTCCCGGCGGCTTCCTCCCTGCGATGGGTCGCGAGCAGCTCCTGCAAGAGGTCGGTCGTCAGCAGCGGCGTGTCGCCCGAGAGGACGAGCACGTCGGCCGCGCGTCCCTCGAGGGCAGAACGCGCCGCGGCGACGGCATCGCCGGTGCCGAGCGCGCGCTCCTGGACGGCGACCTCGAGTCCGGCGTACGCGTCCCGGCTCTCCGGGGCGACCACGACCACGAGCGGGTCGGGGCCGAGGGGCCGGGCCGCCTCGATCACCCAGTCGACCATGCGCCGCCCGAGCACCGGATGCAGGTGCTTCGGCGTCTCCGAGCGCATGCGGGTACCGAGGCCGCCGGCCATCACGAGAGCTGCGAGGTCGGAAGTCATGTGTCGTCGCGAGATGGCTGGGGCGCCAGGATTCGAACCTGGGATCGCGGGACCAAAACCCGCTGCCTTACCACTTGGCTACGCCCCAGTGGAACAGGGCTCCGCAGTATAGGCGCCGTCAGCGACGGTCGGCGAACAGGGCGAAGAGTGCGATCAGCGCCAGCACCGCGAGCGCGAGGATCGCCAGGACGCTGACGAAGAACAGGAGCACCGGGACGAGGGCGACGAGCACCTGCGACAGCGCGGCGACCCAGCTCACCTGGCGGGCCGCATCGAAGGCGAGCCTGCGCCCCACGAACAGGTAGAGGGCGATCACCCCGGCACCGACGAGCAGCGCAATCGACCCGGGAATGACGTCGAAGACGACGAGGAGGCCCTCGGCGACGGCGATCCAGAGAGCGATCCGAGCGCGCCGGGCGCGGAGCCAGCGACCGGTCCTGGAGGTGCCGTGCTCGAGCGCGGGATGCCGGAGCTCCACGCGTCAACCGTACCACGCTGGCACCGTCATCCAGGTGCGCCCGAGGGGCGCCAGCGCAGGCAACGCGGCCTCGGCCTGGCGCCGATGTTGGAACAATCCGTACACCACCGGGCCGGCGCCGCTCACGTCTGCCCGGAAGGCGCCTGCCCCGCGCAGCTCCTGCGCGACCGGCGAGGACACGAGGTCGTTCGAGGGCAGCTGGGCGAGGTCGCGCGGCCGACGGACGAGTCCCAGCGCGTCGAGCAGCGCCGCGCGGCGCTCGTCGTAACCCTCCTCTCCCCGGCGCCGGTCGAACTCGGCGTACACGGCGGCCGTGGAGTCCTTGCGCGCGCCGTGCGGGAGGACGAGCACGACCCAGAAGTCCTGCGGGATGTCGAGCGGGGACAGCGCCGAGCCGTCGCCCGTCCCGAGCTGCGGGCCCCGCGCGAGGAAGAACGGGACGTCCGCACCGACCGCAGCGGCCAGCTCGTGCAGGCGCGCCTGCGGGAGCGGCCGGTCGAGGGACTCGTTGGCGAGCCGCAGGGCCGTGGCGGCGTCGGAGCTGCCACCGCCGAGGCCGGAGGCCACCGGGACCCGTTTGGTGAGCCGGACGGCCCAGCACGGCTGCGTCCCGGCCGCCTCGGCCAGCAGCCTCAGCGCCCGTGTCACGATCGTGTCGGCCGGGAAGCCGGTGACCCGGAGCCTCGCGGCGGGCGCGACGGCGACGCGGTCGGCCAGGTCGAGGCGCTGGAGCACGGTCGTCAGCTCGTGCCTGTCCCCGGCGCGAGGTCCGACGACGAGCGCGAGGTTGAGCTTGGCCGTCGCGGGCGCGCGGCTCACCGGAGCGCCTGCGCGAGCGTGACGAACTCGGACGGCGCGAGCTCCTCCGCCCGGGTCGCCGGCGGGCGACCGAGCTCGCGCAACGCGACCGCCGCCTCCGAGCGCGACGCGAGCCCGGCCAGCTCGACCGAGTTGGGCAGGGTCTTGCGCCGGTGCGCGAATGCCCCTTCGACGACGCGCTTCAAGCGCCGGTAGTCAGGTGGAAGCGTGCCGCGGCGGAAGGCGACGAGCGCCGAGTCGACGTTCGGGCGGGGGCGGAAGACGGTGCGGCCGACCGGGTGGAAGCCCGTGCGCTCCGCGGCCAGCTGCACGAGCACCGACACGGCGCCGTACGCCTTCGTGGACGGAGCGGCGAAGAGCCGGTCGGCGACCTCGCGCTGCACCATCACGCACCACGACTCGATCGTCGGCAGCCCGTCGAGGCTCTCGACGATGAGCGGCGTCGCGATGTTGTACGGCAGGTTGGCGACGAGCTTCGTCGGCGACGGCTCGAGCGAGGCCAGGTCGAGGGCGAGCGCGTCACCGAACCGAAGTTCGACGTTCGAGGCCGACGAGAAGCGCTCGCGCAACGGCGCCTCGAGCGAGCGGTCGAGCTCGATCGCGTGCACGTGCCCCACGCGATCGGCGAGGTATGCGGTGAGTACGCCCAGCCCCGGACCGACCTCGAGGACGACGTCCGCGCGAGCGAGCCCGGCCAGCCGGGCGATCACCCCGAGCAGATTCTCGTCGACGAGGAAGTGCTGGCCCAGCTCCTTCTTCGGCGCGATCACGGCAACCCGAACGCGGCGGTCGCGTTCGCATCGATCCGGGCCTCGAGCGCGGCCGGATCCTCGGCGCGCGCCTCGGCCAGGACGGCGAGCGTGTAGACGACGTTGGCCGGCTCGTTCGGCCGCCCGCGGCGCGGTTGCGGCGCGAGGTACGGGCTGTCCGTCTCGGCGAGAATGCGATCGGCGGAAACGCGCCTGGCGGCCTCGCGGAGCTCGGGCGCCCGCGGATAGGTGACGTTGCCGGCGAAGGAGACGTAGTAGCCCCGCTCGAGCGCGGCCGGGAGCAGACCGGGCGAGGAGAAGCAGTGCAGCACGACCGTCCCGCCGAAGCCGGCGAGGGCGGCGGCGGTCGCCTCGTCCGCCTCGCGTGAGTGGATCACGACCGGCTTGCCGAGCTCCTCCGCAATCGCGAGCTGCGCCTCGAAGAGCCGCTGTTGCTCGGCCGGGGCTGCAAGACGGCGCGCGTTGTCGAGACCCGTCTCCCCCACGGCGACGGCCCGCTCGTGCGCGAGCAGCTCGCGCAGCTCGTTCAGCCGCTCCGCATCCGGGCCGGCGGCCCGGTGCGGCTCGACGCCCAGGGCGGCGAAGACTCCGTCCTCGTGCTCGACGATCGCCAGCGCGGCGCGGCAGGACTCGATCCCCGCGCCGATCGTGACGATGCGCTGCACACCGGCCGCATGTGCCCGCCGAACGAGGACGGAGGCTGGATCGGCGCACGCGTCGAGGTGCGCGTGCGTGTCGATCACGCCGCGGCGGTGGGTGCGTCGACGCGCGGGAAGAGCGGCGGCGCCGGCTCGATGCCGCCGGTCGCCGGCGTGCGACCGTACGCGACGTTCTCCCACGCGAGGTCGCCTGGCTGCCGCAACGCGGCCAGGATCTGCGTCGCCGTGTCCGGCAGATACGAGGAGAGCGCGATCGAGACCGCGCGCAGTCCGTCCACGAGGTCGTACAGCGTGCGATCGAGCTCGTCTCCGCGCGCCTCGTCCTTCGCCAGCTGCCACGGCGCGGTCGTCTCCACGAAGCGGTTGAGCGCCCGCACCACTTCCCAGAGGCGCTCGAGCGCGCCCGTCAGGTCGTAGCGGTCTAGGCGCGCAGCGACGTCGTCGCCGAGGCCCGCGAGGGCGGCGGCGACCGGCCCGTCCGGCGACGTGCTGGCGGAGACGGCGCCGTCGCGGTACCGGGCGACCATCGCGGTCGTCCGCGAGAGCAAGTTGCCGAGATCGTTGCCGAGCTCGCGCTCGTAGCGTTCGTGGATGCTCTCGAGCGAGTAGCTTCCGTCCTGGCCGAAGGAAACAGCCCGGGCCGCCCAGAACCGAATCGCGTCGGCGCCGTAGACGTCGATCAGGTCCAGGGGGTCGATCACGTTGCCGACCGACTTCGAGATCTTGCGGTCGTCCAGCAGCAGGTATCCGTGCACGAACAGCTGCCTGGGCACCTCGTAGCCGGCCGAGAGCAGGAGCGCCGGCCAGTAGACGCAGTGGAAGCGCAGGATGTCCTTCCCGAGCAGGTGCCGGACCTCGGGCCAGAACGTCGGGCGCAGATCGTCTCCGTCGTGCGCGTACGTCAGGGCGCTCAAGTAGTTGACGAGCGCGTCCGCCCAGACGTAGGCGACCTGATCCGTGTCCCAGGGAATCGGCACGCCCCAGGGCTGACCCGCCCGGCTGATGCTGAAATCCTGCAGCCCGCCCGCGATGAAGCTTCGAGCCTCGTTGTAGCGGAATCCCGGCAACACGAAGTCGGGGCGCTCGTCGTAGAGCGCGAGCAGCCGGTCCTGGTACGCGGAGAGCCGGAAGAAGTAGTTCTTCTCCTCGATGTACTCGGGCGGCGTGCCGTGCTCGGGGCACAGCCCGTCGACGAGCTCGGCCTCGGTCTTAAACGCCTCGCAGCCGACGCAGTAGAAGCCGGCGTAGACGTCCTGGTAGACGTCGCCGTTGTCGTAGATGCGGCGCAGGAAATCCTGGACGAACTCCTTGTGACCTTGATCGGTCGTCCGGATGAAGAAGTCGTTGGACGCGTTCAGGCGGCTAGGCAGCTCTTTCCAGACCTCGACGATCCGGTCTGCGTACTCCTTGGGCTCGAGCCCCTGCTCGTGCGCGACGCGTGCGACCTTCGAGGCGTGCTCGTCCACACCGGTCAGGAAGAACGTCTCCCGGCCACGCTGGCGCTGGTGCCGCACGAAGATGTCGGCCGCGATCGTCGTGTACGCGTGGCCGATGTGCGGCGTCGAGTTGACGTAGTAGATGGGCGTCGTCACGTAGTAGTTCATCCCCCTGAATTGTATGGAGCACGTCCACGCGGCCACGGCGCCGCAGGCGGATCGCGGCGGCGCCGACGAGGAGGGCGAAGCCGAGCAGCTCCGGCCGGAAGCCGAAGTCGTGGCCGCCGTCGAGCACCCGTGCCGCAGGCCGCTCGCCCGTACTCGGCGCCCGGGTGCGAATCGCCGCGTCCACGGCGGGGGCGTGCAGGCCTGATCCCGCATGCGTCCGGGCCCGAGGGCCGGCGTACGCTCGCGGCTGCATCGCGGAGCCCGCGCCGGACGGCCGGCGCGCCGGACTGGATCGAAGCTCCCCCTGTGCACCGTACGACTGCATCGGTCTGCTACTCGTCGCAATCGGGCCGGGCGCGACCTCCGGGGCGAGAGGCCGAGCACGTGCGCCCGCGCGCTCGCTCCGCCCCGCGCCGAAGACGGCCGGCGCAGGCGCGACG
>JBOHAW010000042.1:0-13934 GCA_050697975.1 Gaiellaceae bacterium | reverse complement strand
GCTTCCTCGTGGCGGCCGGTTTCTGTGCCCACGGGATCGCCGGCGCCGGCGGGATCGGTCGCCAGGTGGCCTCGTGGATCGTCGACGGGGAACCGGAGCTCGACCTGTGGAGGATGGACATCCGCCGGTTCGGCGCGCAGTACCGCAGCCAGCAGTTCACGCTCACCCGCACCACGGAGGTCTACGCGACCTACTACGACATCCACTACCCGAACGAGGAGCGGCTCGCGGGACGGCCGCTGCGGGTCTCGCCGACGTACGCGCGGCTGCAGGAGCTCGGCGCGGCGTTCGGCGAGAAGTCCGGCTGGGAGCGCCCGAACTGGTTCGAGCCGAACACGGCGCGGGGCGACGAAAGCCTGCGCCCGCGCGGCTGGGCCGGGCGCCTCGGGTCACCGGCTGTCGGCGCCGAGCATCAAGCGACGCGCGAGGCAGCGGCGCTCTTCGACGAGACGAGCTTCGCGAAGATCGAGAACTCCGGCGAAGGCGCCCCCGATTTCCTCGAGCGCCTCTGCGACAACAGTGTCGCCCTCGACGTCGGCGCGGTCACGTACACGTCGATGCTCAACCGGCGCGGCGGGATCGAGTGCGACTTCACCGTCACGCGGCTGGCCGAGGACCGCTTCCGGATCGTCACCGGCACGGCGTTCGGACAGCACGACCTCTCGTGGATCCGCCAGCACGCGCCGGAGGACGGCTCGATCGTCGTCGAGGACGTGACCTCGCGCTACGCCTGCCTCGGGATCTGGGGCCCGAAGGCGCGGGAGCTCCTCCAGCCGCTCTCGATCGCCGATCTCTCCAACGACGCCTTTCGCTACATGCGCGCACGCGAGATCGACGTCGGCTCGGTGCCCTGCCTCGCGCTCCGTGTGACGTACGTCGGCGAGCTCGGCTGGGAGCTCTACTGCCCGATGGAGTTCGGCCTCCGGCTCTGGGACACGATCTGGGCGGCCGGGCGCGAGCGCGGCCTCGTGGCCGGCGGCTACCGGGCGATCGACTCGTGCCGGCTCGAGAAGGGCTACCGCGTCTGGGGCACCGACATCACTCCCGACGAGACCCCCTACGAGGCGGGACTCGGATTCGCGGTCTCACTCGTCAAGGGCGATTTCGTCGGCCGCGAGGCGCTGCTCGAGGCGCAGGAGCCCGAGCGCAGGCTCGCCTGCCTCGTGCTCGACGATCCACGCTCCGTCGCGCTCGGCTCCGAGCCCGTGCGCGTCGACGGGCGCATCGCCGGCCGCGTCACGAGCGGCGGCTACGGCTACACGGTCGAGCGCTCGATCGCGTACGCGTACGTCCCCACACAGCACGCCGAGCCCGGGCGGACCGTCGAGGTCGAGATCTTCGGCGAGTGGGTGTCGGGCCAGGTGGCGGCGGAGCCGTTGTACGACGCGGACGGAAGAGCCCTCAGGTCCTAGGCCGCAGTGGCCCATTGACACACCCGACACAGAGGCGCGTAAATAGCGCCTTGCCTTTCTCTCCACAGGGAGGAGTCGAATGAGCACGGCACCGGGGCCTGCGGCCGCCCGTCACGTCGGCGACGACGAGCAGCAGCTGCACAAGCTCGGCTACGCACAGGAGCTGTTCCGGAGCATGGGCGGATTCCAGAACTTCGCCATCTCCTTCACGATCATCTCGATCCTGGCGGGCTGCCTGACGTCGTACTACATCGCCTTCAACCAGGGCGGCCCGGTCGCGATCACCTGGGGCTGGCTGCTCGTCGGCGGCTTCTGCATCATCGTCGCGCTCGCCCTGGGCGAGATCGCCTCGACATATCCGACCGCGGGCGGGCTCTACTACTGGGCGTCCAAGCTCGGCAGCCCGGCCTGGGGCTGGTTCACCGGCTGGTTCAACCTCGTCGGCCAGATCGCGGTCACGGCCGCGATCGGCTACGGCTGCGCGGTCTTCATGACGTCGCTCCTGAACCTGCTGTTCGACTACCCGAACACCGTCCGCTGGATCCTGTTCACGTACGGGATGATCATCCTCGGCGCCGGCCTCGTGAACATGCTGAAGGTGCCGATCACGGCCATGCTGAACGGGGTCTCGGCCTGGTGGCACATGGCCGGAGTGCTGATCGTCGTCGGCATCCTGATCGTCGTTCCGGACGACCACAAGTCGATCGGCTACGTCTTCGGCGAGACGGTGAACAACACGGGCTTCTCGGGCTCGAACTTCGGCAGCATCGTCTTCTGGTACGTGTTCGCCACGGGCCTGCTGATGGCCCAGTACACGATCACGGGCTACGACGCGTCCGCGCACATGAGCGAGGAGACCCGGCAGGCCTCGAGAGGGGCGGCCTGGGGGATCGTGATGTCCGTCGTCGTGTCCGTCATCTTCGGCTTCATCCTGCTCGTCGCGGTCACGTTCGCGATCCCGAACGCGACGAACGACGATCTCGTCGGCGCCGGGCAGGGGATCGTCACGTTCATCTGGACGAACGCGATGAGCGAGGGCTGGGCCGAGTTCCTGCTCTTCATCGCCGTGGTCGCGCAGACGTTCTGCACGATCGCGTCGGTGACCTCGGCCTCGCGGATGATGTTCGCGTTCTCGCGCGACCGGGCGGTGCCGGGCCATGAGATCTGGCGCAAGATCTCGAAGCGCGACCGCGTGCCGGTGAACACCGTCTGGGCGATCTGCGTCCTCTCCTTCGCGCTCATGATCCCGACGCTCTGGAACGCCTTCGTCGGCTACGCGGTCGGGACCTCGGTGGCCGTGATTGGGCTCTACATCGCCTTCGTGCTCCCGATCATCCTCCGCCTCCGCGCGGGCGAGAGCTTCGAGCGCGGCGCCTGGCACCTCGGACGCCACTACAAGTGGATCGACTGGATCGCGATCGTCTGGATCGCGTTCATCTCGATCGTCTTCCTGCTCCCGTTCGCCTCGGTCGGCATCCCTGGGAACGAAGGCTTCACGTGGGACTTCGTCAACTACACGCCGATCACGGTCGGCGGGGCCTTCCTGCTCTTCGGCGGCTGGTATCTGATCTCGGCGAAGAACTGGTTCAAGGGCCCCGTGCGGCAGGGCACCGACGAGGAGCTCGAGCGGATCGAGGCCGAGTACGAGCAGCGGCCGGCGGCAGGTCCGGGGCTGGCGACCTGAGTCACGAGCCCCTGGCGGAGACCATGATCTCCGCCAGGGGCTTCCGCTCCAGCTCGGGCACCGTCGCGTTGGCGGCCGGGTAGCCGACCGGGATGAGCAGGTACGCGCGCTCATTCGGCGGCCGCTCGAGGATGCGCGAGAGGAAGCCCATCGGCGAGGGCGTATGGGTGAGCGTGGCCAGGCCGGCCAGGTGCAGGCTCGCCAGGAGGAGGCCGGTGGCGATGCCAACGGACTCCTTGACGTAGTAGTGCTTGACCTTGCGGCCGCCCTCCACGTCGTAGGCCTGCTCGAAGACGACGATCACGTACGGCGCGTC
The DNA here is from genome assembly GCA_050697975.1 of Gaiellaceae bacterium. Taxonomy (GTDB): domain Bacteria; phylum Actinomycetota; class Thermoleophilia; order Gaiellales; family Gaiellaceae; genus JBOHAW01. Next base: position 10,522 of record JBOHAW010000042.1, on the reverse strand, counting down.
CTCGATGTGCGGTTTCCGCCAGTCCGTGCCCAGGCGCTCGAGCGCCCGCAACCATTCGTCGCTCATCCGGCCGTCGTAATTCCGCCGCTCCTCCTCCTCGGCCGCCTCGCGCATGCGGCGCTTGATCTCCGGGTCGGAAACGACAACGAACGTCCACGGCTGCTGATGGGCGCCCGACGGCGCGGTGCCGGCGGTGGCGATCGCATTCTCGATCAACTCGACCGGTACGGCCTCCGAGGAGAACCGGCGCACCGTGCGCCGCTCGCGCATGCGGGCGAGGAACTCCTGCGAGCGTGCGACCTGCTCGTTGACCGGCAGACGCGTGTACCGGAGGGGAACCGGCCGGTAGCTCAGCGCCGCTGCTCGCCCGGCTCGCCGAGCGCGAGGCGGGCGAAGGAGTAGAAGACCAGATAGGTCAGGGTCAGGAACGCCGTGAAGAGGACGGTCACGGCCATCGTGCGCGGGTACGCGAGAGGATCGGCGACGCGACTCCAGACGTCCGCGAGCAGCCCGTGCGGCTGTGCGACCACGTCCCACGAGTTCCAGCGCTGGAACCGTCCGAGGTAGATGCCGAACGAGCTCAGCGTGAGCACGCCGAGGACGAGCACCCACGCGTTCAGGGCGCCGAGGGCACGGCGCGCGACCGCCTGGACGAGGTAGAGGGAGACGAAGCCGAGCGCGAGCCCGGCCCAGGCGGCCGTCGAGACGAGCACGACGTCGAACCAGAGCGGCGCGCCGGAGCGGCCCTGGAGCAGTCCCAGGTCGGTGACGAGGTAGGGCGCGTTCGGGAAGAAGAGCAGCCACAGCGCACCGCCCGCGAGCACCAGGCCGCGCGGCGCGGCACGGCGGTACGCGTCGTAGACGAGCAGCGCCACGACGAACGGGATCCACGCCAGCACGAGGTTCCAGACGAGATTGGCGTAGTCCGTGCTTCCCGTGTAGACGACGCGCACGGCGACCATGGCGACGCAGAAGCCGCTCAGCGCGAGCAGCGAGAGCATGGTCGCGAGCCGGCGACTGCTCGTAGTCGGCGAAGAGGGCATCAGGTCAGGTTAGCGCCGCGCGGCCGGAAAGCCCACGAGGATCCAGGCCGCGTCGAGCGGCGGCCGGCGGTAGGACTCGCCGTTGACGAGGACGAAGTCGCCCGTGCGCGGGTCCATCGGCAGGCGCGACTCGGCCGGGAAGTAGCGGTTGTGCTTGTCGATCAGGGCGTTCACCTCGGCGAAGCTCCAGTGCTCGGCCGTGCGTCGCCACTCCCCAGCGAACGCCTCGACGTCGCCGTCGTGACGCGCGGCCAGCTCCGCCCGGGCACGCGCGAGCCGCTCCCTGTGCGCTGCGGTCTGGTCGTCGATCTCGCGCAGTCGAACCATGTACGGGAGCGGGCCGCCGAGCGAGGCGAGGTAGCTGTCCGCCGACGGGCGGAAGTTGCGCAGCCGCAGGCGCAGCCGTCGCCCGCGCAGCGGGCTGCCCTCGAGGTCGCGCTCGAGCGCCGCTCCCTCCGCGCGGTCGCGGGGGTCGTTCGCGCGCACCGCGCCCTGGTTCATGATCCGCTCCCGCTCGCGGCGCTCCACGACGCCATTGTGCCCGCCGGCACTCCGATCTTGCGCAGGCGCGCAACGGGGAGCGACACTTCGAGGCGTGCTGGCCCAGCTCGCGGCGTTCGTGGGAATCTCGGCGGTCGTGATCGTCACGCCCGGCCCCGATACGGCTCTCACGATCCGCAACGCTCTCGCCGGTGGGCGCCGGAGCGGCATCATGACCGCGGCCGGCGTCTCGCTGGGCCAGGGCGTCTGGACGCTTGCGGCGAGTGCCGGGGTCGTCGCGGTGTTCCGCGCGTCGGAGCCTGCGTTCCTCGCCCTTCAGATCGTCGGAACGGCGTATCTCGTCTACCTGGGCAGTAAGTCGCTGCGGGCGGCGTTCCGCAGCCGGAGCGGCGACGGTGCGAGCGTCATGCTTTCGCCGCGGGTGCCAGCGTCGGTCGCCCTGCGCCAGGGCCTGATCAGCAATCTCTCGAATCCGAAGATGGCGGCCTTCTTCACGAGCCTGCTGCCGCAGTTCGCACCCGGCGGACGCGGCTCGTTCGTCGCGCTCCTGCTCCTCGGCCTCCTGTTCTGCCTGATGACGCTGCTGTGGCTGACCGCGTACAGCCTGGCGGTGGCCAAGGCGCGAGAGCTGCTGACGCGCCCGCGGGTTCGCCGCATGCTCGACGCCCTCCTTGGCGCCGTGCTCATCGCCTTCGGCGCTCGCCTTGCGACGGAGCGCCGCTAGCCTGCAGCCGCACTGTCTTCGAGCCGCGCCGCCTCGACGAGCCGGGCCGGCGCCGTCTCGGCGTACGCGTCTTCGGCGATGCCGGCGATCTCGTCCCAGTCCAGTCCGCGGTCGAGCCGGACGCCGAGCCACCCGCGGTGCCCGACGTAGGGCGGCATGAAGAACCGCTCCGGGTCGGCCTCGACGAGCATCCCCTGCATCCCCTCCACGGCGGCGCACCAGATCGCGAAGCGGCCGTCGCCGTGGTGGTTCGTCAGCACCATCAGAAATGCCCGCTTGTCGCGGACGAAGAACGTCGGGGCGCCGTGGCTCAGCCGCTCGCTCGTCTCCGGCAGTGCGAGACAGATCTCGCGGATCCGCCCCAGCGTCAGCTCCCGCTCGCCCGGATCGACCATCACCCGCATCGTCGCATACCCGCTTCCGGGGACGTTCGCGCCTGCGCTGGGATGATTCGGGCGTGCTGATCAGGCAGGGATCGTGGGACGACTTCCCGCGCGTGCACGACGTCCACCTCCAGACGTCCCGCGCGACGGCGGAGCCACAGTTCACGCTCGAGCAGCTGCGCGAGTACTGGACGCGGCCGAGCTTCGACCCGGCGCGCGACCTCTGGGTCGCCGAGCACGGGGACGGGCCGCTCGTCGGTTTCGCCCATCTCCACGCCGACCAGGCGATGCACGTGCGCGCGCGGCCGGGGTCGGACGGCGTCCACGCCGCGCTGCTCGCGGTGGTCGAGAAGGCGGCGCGCGACCGCGGCTACGAATGGGTTGCGGCAACGGTGACCGATGCCGACGCCGACGCGTGCCGCGCATTCGAGGCCGCCGGCTACGTCGTGCAGCGCGAGGTCTGGCGCATGTGGGTCGGCCACGAAGAGGAGCCTCCGCCGGCATCGTTCGGGCCGGGCATCGCCGTCCGCACCTACGAGGCGGCAGACGCGGATGCGGTGCACGCCCTCCTCGACCACGCCTACTGCGGCTGGGACGAGGCGTACGTCCCGCTCGCGCACGACGACTGGCTGGCCTTCATGACCGGCAGCGAGAGCTTCGACCCGGAGTGCTGGTTCCTCGCGGAGGCGGACGGCGGGCTCGCCGGTGTGTGCCTGAACTGGAAGGAGGGCTGGGTGAAGGACCTCGCGGTCCGCCCCTCGTGGCGCCGTCAGGGCCTTGGCGAGGCGCTGCTGCGCCACACATTTCACGAGCTCCACCGGCGCGGGGTGAGCCGGATCGGGCTCAAGGTCGACGCGGACAACAGCACCGGCGCGCCGCGGCTCTACGAGCGGCTCGGCTTCGTCACCGACCGCCGCTATCCCACGTACTCCAGGCGCCTGTAAGAGACCGCGGGCACTGTCAGAGACTCTGGCTGCGGCGGCGCAGCTGTTCGAGCTTGGCCGTGGCCGTGGAAGCGGCGCCTGCATGGCCGGAGTCGATCGCGCGCCGGTAGGCCGCGGCCGCCTGCTCGAGCTTCCCCTGCTCGTTCAGGAGGTCGCCGAGATCGGACGCGGCCCAGGGTGCCGCGTCGGCATGGCCTGAGTCGATCGCGCGCCGGTAGGCCTCGACCGCCTGCTCGAGCTTCCCCTGCCCCCTCAGGAGCTTGCCGAGATAGAGCGCGGCCCAGGGTGCTGCGTTGATATGTGCGGAGTCGATCGCGCGCCGGTAGGCCCCGGCCGCCTTCCCGAGCCTCCCTTCCTCCTTCAGGAGTTGGCCGAGATAGACCGCGGCCCAAGGTGCCGCGTCTGCATGGCCGGACTCCATCGCGCTCCGGTAGGCCTCAGCCGCCTCGTCTGGCTTCTCCTGCAGCCGCAGGACGTTGCCGAGATAGGCCACGGACCAAGGCGCCGCCGCGTCATGGCCGGAGTCGATCGCGCGCCGGTAGGCCTCCGCCGCCTCGTCGAGCTTGCCTTGCTCCTTCAGGACGTCGCCGAGGTGGGCCATGGCCCAGGGCGCTGCGTCGGCTTGGCCGGACTCGATCGCGCGCCGGTAGGCCTCGGCCGCTTCGCCGAGCTTGCCTTGCTGCTTCAGGAGGTCGCCGAGATCGGACGCGGCCCAGGGTGCTGCGTCCGCATGGCCGGAGTCGATCGCGCGCCGGTAGGCCTCGACCGCCTCCTCCAGCCGGCCCTGTTCCTTCAGAACGTTGCCGAGGTGGGCCGTGGCCCAGGGCGCGGCGGAGGCATGGCCGGATTCGATCGCGCGCCGGTAGGCCTCGGCCGCCTCCTCGAGCTGGCTTTGATCCCGCAGAAGGTTCCCCAGATGGACCGCGGCCCAGGGTGCTGCGTCGGCATGGCCGGAGTCGATCGCGCGCTGGTAGGCGTCGACGGCCGCGGTGCTACCACGCGAGTGTGCCGTGAATGCCACGCTGAGCAACTCGTCAGGGGTCGCGTTCTCGATCACGAAGCGCCAGGTCTCATCCGGCAGAGCGCGAAGGCGCGCGTCCACATCGCTGCCCGATCCATCCGACCAGTCGCGAACGAAGTCGAAGATCGCGAATCCTCCCGCGCCGTTGTCGTCGCCTTCGAACATCAGGAGGGCAGCGCGCGTCTCGAGCGGTTTGCTCGCCCACTCCAGGCCCTGCTTGTACTCCTCTTCACCGGGCCGCGCCAGCGGGTGGAAGCGCTTCAGGCAGACAGCGTAGAAGGCCTTTAGCTCAGGCTCGCCGATCGGTCTCGACATTCCGGCGCGGCGCCAGTCGAGTGCGGCCAGCACGATCGCAAAGCCGTGCGGCCGAGCCTCGAGGGCGGTCTTGAACCGATCGACGAGCGCTCGGCCGGCGGCGAAGTGCTCGCCGATGCCGGCGTCGAAGCGCTCGCGGGGATAGGCGGCGAGCGCCCGCTCCTTCTCGGCCGGACTCAGCTCGGAGGCGAGCGTGATCTCTCCACTCCTCGCATACTCGAGGACATCAAGCGCCCGCTTCCCGATCTCGCCTCCCGTACCGCTGAGGCGGTCGTAGGCGGTCAGAGTGATCGTCGCAGCGACGACGACGCGGGGGGTGGCCCGCGCCAGGGCCTTGAGCCGGTCGACGGAATGAGCTGAGTCGAGACCTTTCGCACCCAGGTAGAGATCGAGATTGTCGAGCCACAGAACGGCGCAGTGAGAGCCGAGGTCGGGGAAGTTGTCGGGGTCGAGCAGGTTCGGCAGAGCCTCCGCCGAGCGCGGAACGAGCAGCGTCGGCTCGGGCACCATTCGCTGTACCGCCTCGAACGCCGTGCGCGACTTTCCCGCCTTCGCGGCACCCGTGATCAGCACGAACGGCCGGCTCCTGAGTGCCTCATCGACGGCACGGTCGACGTCTCGATCCACGTACGGGGGGCGTTCGCCCGCGATCGTGGCGCGCTCGGCGAGTGCGGACGAGAAGACCAGGCCTTCCTCGAACGGGTCGACCTCGCTGATCTGGCGCCGTACGCGCAGCAGCTGCGCCCTGGCCTGCTCCTCGCGCTTCTGGCCCTGGAGCCAGGCGAGGCCGCGTGCAAGGAGCTCGGTAAGCGCGCCCGCGACGATCAGAGCAACGTTGAGCCACGGCGACAGGCCTCCGATCGAGTCCTTGGCGGCCGAAAGAGCGATGCCCGCGGCGATGAGGGCTCCAGCGAAGCCGTCGAGCAATCCCAGCCGCCGGAGATACGGTCGCAGGTGGACCCTCCCTTCGCCGCGAGCGTACCGCGGCCGTCAGCCGAAAGTACAGCGTCGCTCGTTCACGGCCGTCGTGCTGGGACGCCCATGCAGCACGTCCCGAGCGCTAGATGAGGCGGCGCTCCGCGGCCCAGCGCGTGAGCTCGTGGCGGCTCGAGAGCTGGAGCTTCCGCAGCACCGCGGAGACGTGGCTCTCGACGGTCTTCACCGAGAGGTGGAGGCGCGCCGCGATCTCCTTGTAGCGGTAGCCGCGCGCGATCAGCCGCAGCACCTCGCGCTCGCGGGCGGTGAGCTGCTCCAGCTCGGCGTCCGGCAGCAGCTCGTCCGTGCGGAACGCATCGAGCACGAAGCCGGCGAGGCGCGGCGAGAAGACCGCGTCCCCCTCGGCGTCGCGGTGGACGGCGTCCTGCAGCTCCCCGCCTGAGATCGTCTTCGTCACGTAGCCGCGGGCGCCGGCGCGGATGACCGCGATCACGTCCTCGGGCGCGTCGGAGACCGAGAGGGCGAGGAAGCGGACGCCGGGACGCTCGGGCGCGACGGCCGCGATCACGGCCTGGCCGCCGCCGTCGGGCAGATGGACGTCGAGCAGGACGACGTCGGGGTCGAGCTCCTTGATCAGCGGCACCGCCTCGGCGACCGAGCCGGCCTCGCCCACGACCTCGATCGTTGGCCCGAGCTCGTTCCGGACGCCCGCGCGGAAGAGGCCGTGGTCGTCGACGATCATCACGCGGGGCGTGGTCACACGGCCCTCCCGGGCACCGTCAGCTCCACCTCGGTGCCTTCGCCGGGCACGCTCGCGATCCTCGCCGTGCCGCCGTGACGGGCGAGGCGCCCTTCGATCGACTCCGCGAGGCCACGACGGTCAGGCGGCACGGCCGCGCGGTCGAAGCCGACGCCCCGGTCGCGCACGAAGACGGTCGCGCCGCCGTCCGCGACCTCAGCGTAGACCGAGACCTCCTCGGCGCCGGAGAACTTCGCCGCGTTCGCCATCGCCTCTCGCGTGGCGAGCACGAGCGCGCCGAGCTGCTCGTCGAGCGGCGCGTCGCCGGAGGCCACCACCTCGACCCGCAGGCCGTGGAGCTCCTCGATCTCGACGGCGGCGGCCTCGATCGACGCGACGAGGCTCTCGCCCTCGACCGGCCCCGCCTCGCGGTAGAGCCAGGTGCGGAGCTCCCGCTCCTGCCGGCGCGCCAGCGTCGCGACGCGACGCGAGTCGCCCGCCTCGCGCTGGATGAGCGCGAGCGTCTGGAGAACGGAGTCGTGGACGCGTGCCGCGATCTCGGCCCGCTCCTGCGTCCGGATGCGCTCGGAGCGCTCGGCCTCCCGCTCGCGGGCGAGGCGCCAGCCCCAGGGCGCCACGACCAGGAGCAAGGCAGCAACGACCGCGCCCGGGGGCACCAGCGCCCCGCCGGCGAACGGCTCTCCGTAGCCGATGAAGAGCGCGACGCCGACGATGACGAGGACGACGCCGGTCGCCGTCCGTGCCGCGCTCGGCCGCCCGACGACGGGGACGGCGACCTCCGAGATCAACGCGATCCCGACGGCGAGCAGGGCAGCCGGCCAGAGCAACGAGTCGCTCAGCCCCAGACCGCGTACGCCGAGGACAACGGCGGCGACGAGCAGGACGCTGCCCTGGAGCTGGCCGCGGGGTCGCGCGCCGTTCTCGTCGGGCATGAGGATCCACGCCGCGAAGTAGAGGACGATCCCGCTTCCGCCTGCGAGCGCGAGCAGGGCGAAGACGAGCCGGACAACCGTGACGTCGACGTCGAGCGCTCGCGCGATCCCGGCGCAGACGCCCGCCACCACACGGCCTTCCTCGCTCCGCCGCAGCCGGATGCCGCTCAGCCGCGAGCCGAGCGCCGCGATTCCGGCCCGGAGGTCGTCTGCGCCGGACCGTGTGGTGGCCACGTCTGCTTCCCGATCCTACGGCCGGTCGCCCGCGCGGCGGATCTCGATGTCGCCGAAACCGACCTCCGCGTCGAGCACGAGCCTCGCCCGTGAGCCGCCGAGGCCGTCCTCCAGCGCCCGCTCGTGGGCGTCCCAGCCGTCGTCGCTGCGACCGAGCACGGTCACCTCGCCCGCGCGGGCGTTCGCGCTGGCCTCGACTGCGACGGCGTCGGGGACACGAACGACGAGCACGCCGACGCCGACGTTCGCCTCCACGTGGGTGTCCCCCGCGGGCAGCTCGAGGTCGCGCAGGTCAAGCTCGAGGCTCCCGATGCGCAGGTCGTACTCGTCCTCGAGCTCCGTCGCGGAGACCGGCCGGAAGGTGCGGTCTCCGACGCCGCCGCCCTGCCCGAGGTCGGCGACTGCGACACCGGCGAGGGCGAGCGCGAGCACCAGCCCGAGCAGCGCGAGTCCCGTGGCGCGGCGGAAGAAGGCGCCGACCGCGACGAGCACGCCCACGACGACCAGAGCCACCGCAAGCGCCACGTCGAGCGGCACGTCGACGACGTCGAGGACGTCGAGGAGCACGGCGACGCCGGCCGCGGCGAGCAGGACGCCGAGCCCGGGGAGAAAGAGCGACGCCCGGCGGTGCGGAGTCTCGCCGGCGTCGAGCGGACGCGCCCTTCGGTCACGGTCGGACACGGTCTGGAGGGCCAACCCTGCAACCGCCAGGAGCAGAAGAAAGGAGAGCGGTCCCGCGAGAGGCCACCCCCAGTCGCCGGGGCCGGGCGCAGAGACGAGGATGACGGTGAGGACGCCGACCACTCCGAGGCCGATCAGGAGACCGGGCTGGTCGCGGTGCGCGCGCAGGAACTCCTCGGCGATCGACTCGTCCGAGCCCTCGGCCGGAATCACGAGCGCAGCGACGGCGTAGAGCAGGATGCCCGCGCCGCCGACGAGCGCGAGCGCGGCGAACGCAATCCGGTAGATGGCCGGGCGCAGGCCGAAGTAAGCGGCCAGGCCTGCGCACACGCCGGCGACCATGCGCCCGTCGCGCGGCCGTCGCAGCTCGCGAGCCGCTTCGCCGCCGGGGGTGGTGATGGTGGTGTCGGTTCCGGTTGTCATCTTCTGCCTCTCTGTCGGGGGTCTTCCGAGAGAGTGCGCGCGAGCGCCGCCCGGCGGTATCCGGAAACCCCCTGATTCGCCCCCCATTCTTCCCGGAGGCCCCGGCCGCCGCCGACCCTGCCGCCGTCAGGGTGCGGGCGACTGGGCGCTGCCTGGAGCTGCTCGACGATCCAGGAGTGACAGCCGGGTCAGCGTCGCAGCCGAGGCACGCGCCAAACCCCGCCGCCCTCTCTGAAGGCGACGGCGGCCGTGATGACCACGAGAAGCGGAAACACGCCAACGGACACGAGCCACCAGGCCGGATGGCAGGCTCTGTCCGAGTCCGCCGGATTGACACAGTTATCGGAGAGCGCGGCTCCGACGAAAGGGAGATGGACGAGCAGGAAGACGAGCGCACTCAGACTGAGCCAGGCGGTTCCAGAGCTCCCGCCCCTGCGTGCTCGCACGAGCCCAACAATGAGCAGGACGGGAAACACGACCCAGGAGGGCGTCACTCCCTCCACGATCCACGAGGTCACTGCGAAGACAAGGCCCAGGAGCGCCAGCACCAGCAAGAGCCGCTTCCACGTGAGCCCGTGACCCACGCGGGAGACAGTATCCCCGTGAGACTACCGGCGTGAAATGCGCCCCTAGGATCTAACGTGTGGAGCGCGTGGGTGCAGCCGTGCACCTCCGACCGAGAGCATGGGCGGCTGCGGTCGTCGTGCTCGTGCTCATCGGCGCGGCGAGCTACGAAGCCGCCATCGCCTTCGGGTGGCTGGCCATCGGGCCGCTGCCGGGCGAAGGCCGCCGCGAAGAGGAACAGGTCTTGCTCGTTGCCGTCGTCGCGCTGCTCGTAGGCGCGGTGCTGGCGGCGTCGCATGCGTTCGGGCCACGGATCAAGACAGCCGCGACGGAGTCGATGATCCCGCTCGCCGCAGCGACGTTCATGACGGGTCGCTTCTACAGCTTCGATCCGTACTACGCCCCTACCCTCCGCCGGATGTCGGATGGCGGCTTCGTGGCTCCGTGGTGGTTCTTCACGCTGTTGGCGTGCTCGCTCCTTGCGGGCGTACTGACCAAGGCCCGTCCGCGCGTCGGATCAAGCGTCGTCGCCGTCGTGGTGCCGCTGTGTGCGGTTACCGCCATCGCAATGGGTCTCGGTCACTGATAGCCGAGTTACGAGCGCGGCGCGTCGAGAAAGGGAGGAACGGATGTCCCGACAGCTGGCGATGCTCGTGCTTGCGAGCGTTCTCGTTGGATTGGCAGTTCCGCTCGGCAGCGTGGCGGCACCACCGACGAAGGGCGGCATCTACGTCGGCACGTTCGCTCCCACCATCGGCACCGAGAAGCGGCTCTAGCTCAACGTCGCGAAGACCGGAAAGACTGCGGTAGCAGTGCTGAAGTGCTCGAACGTTCGCGTCGGACTGATCAGAAACGTGTCGATCACGGGCTCCAAGTTCAAGGGCGCAGCCTGAACGCCGCCTGTGACGGCGTGGGAGGAACGGTCGTGCTCGCAGAGGTTGTCCCGTAGCCCGTAGAAACTGAGACGGCGGTCCTCCTGCCCCGTCCGCTCGGCTTGCGAGCGTTCGGGGCGATCCGTCAGAAGATCGAGAGGAGGACCACCGTGGGAAGGAAGCTACAAC
>JBOHAW010000041.1:0-6382 GCA_050697975.1 Gaiellaceae bacterium | reverse complement strand
CCGCCGGACTCGAGCTTCGACATGCAGGTGCGCGCGGCCGGGTCGATCCTGGCAGCGCACGCCCGCCGCGGGCGGCGCGCCGTGCTCGTCGTCAACTCGCTCACACGGGAGACGCAACAGGTGCGGGCGCACGACGCCGACTGGCGGCGCGTGCTCGAGCTGCTGGCCGCGGCCGAGCCGACCGGGATGATGCCGGCCTCGGCGCTGCTCGCCGAGGACGCGAGCCCGGCGGCCCGGGCGCTCGACCTGACCGTGGTGACCGCGCAGCTCTCGTCCGGGCTCGTCGACAGGCTCGCGCACCGCTCGCTGATCCGGCGCGGCGTCTCGCTCGTCTACGTCGATGCCGGCAGCTTCGCCGTCCCGGCGCGGCCGGCGCCCGAGCCGGCACTCCTGCGGCTCCAGGCGGCCGGCGTTCCGGTGGCGGTGCTACGCCGGGGGGACGATCTCGGCGCGAAGCTGAGCGGGGGAACGCTGGCTGGGGCGGCGAGTGGCTAGGACGGCCGTGCTCTACGCCGTCCCGGCCCTGCTGGTGGTCTCCGGCTGGCTGCGGCTCGAGAGCGATCACTCCTCGCGCGGCAGCGCCGTCTGGCTCGTGCTGCTCGCGCTCGCGCCGGCGCTCGTGCAGCCGCTCTGGGGTCGCGTGCTCGCCGCGGTCGCCGTGAGCCTGCTCGCGCTCGACACCGCTCTCCACGTCTCGCTGCTCGACGCGCGCCCGTTCGACGGCACGCACGACTTCTTCGGGCCGCTCCTGTCGGGCTTCGGCGAGGGCGTCCTCGACTTCTACGACGTTCGCGTGCCGTTCCCGCCGGCGCAGCAGCCGTTCATGCACGGCGTGGTCCTGCTCGCGATCTTCGGGTTCTGCCTGGCGATCGCGCTTGCGATCGGGACGCGGCGGCCGCTCGCGGCGGGCCTGGCGCTGCTCGCGGGCGCGTCCTGGCCGGCGACGCTCTCGCCCGGCGGCGGCCTCCAGCGCGGGGCGTTCATCCTCGCCGCGGTGCTCATGCTGCTCGCCTGGGCCGGGCCGCGCCGCCCGCACACACTCCGTCCGGCCGTGCTCGCAGGCGTCGTGCTCGTCTTGGCCGCTCTCGTCGCAACCACCTCACCGGCGGTCGCGAAGGGCGAATTCCTGTCCTGGAAGAGCTGGGACCCGTACGACCAGCCCGACGACCCGGTCGGCGTGCGCTACGTCTGGGACGCGAACTACACGGGCATCGCCTTCCCGAAGAAGGTCACGACCGTGCTGCGCGTGAAGGGTCCGGAGCGGGCCTACTACTGGCGGGCGACGACGCTCGACACCTTCGCGACCGACCGCTGGCTCGAGGATCTGCCACTGCTGGTCTACTCCTCGAGGCCCATCGAGCTGACCGCCGACCCGCTCCTGCCGCCGGCGGCGCGCGACCGCGAGCGGTGGATCCAGGCCGATGTCACGATCGAGGCCTTGCGCGACCGTCGCCTGCCGGGGCCGAGCATGCCCGTCCGCTACGACCCGCGCGGGATGGGACGCGTCGAGTACGGGCCCGGCGGCGTGGCCGTCCTGCGCACAGGCCTCGAGCGCGACCACACGTACTCCGTCTGGGCGTACGCGCCGCGGCCGACGCCCGCCCAGCTCGCCACGTCTCGCTTCGCAGGACGGCTGCGCGGAACCGTCATCAGCCGCTACCTCGAGATCGCTCCCGGCGCAGCCATGCTCCCGTTCGGCTCGCCGGGTCGCGACCTGCAGCTGCAAAACCTGCTCGGAAACGCGTTCTACGGCCCCACGCTCGCCCCCTACGAGCCGCTCTTCAGGCAGGCGCAGGAGGTCGTGGGCCAAGCGCCGCGCAATCCATACTCGGCCGTCGTCACGCTCGAGGCCTGGTTCCGCGCGCAGGGCGGCTTCACCTACGACGAGCAGCCGCCGACGCAGCTTTCGAGCCCGCCTCTCGTCGCCTTCGTCACCGAGACCCGGCGGGGTTACTGCCAGCAATTCGCCGGCGCCATGGCGCTCATGCTCCGCTATCTCGGCATTCCCGCGCGCGTCGCGGCCGGCTTCACGAGCGGGGCGTTCGAGAAGAAGGACCGCGAGTGGACGGTCACCGACCACGACGCGCACGCCTGGGTGGAGGTCTGGTTCGACGGCTGGGGCTGGCTGCCGTTCGACCCGACGCCCGGACGCGGCAGGCTGTCCGGCTCGTACACGAGCGCGTCGGCGAGCTTCAACGCGGAGCAGGCCCAGCGGGTCGCGGGCGGCGCGACCGCAGGCGGCCAGAGCCCCGGCATCCTCGGAGAGTTCGTGCGTAGCCGCCTCCAGGGGACGGAGATCGGCGGCCGAGACATCCCCGGCGACGTCGGCGGAACGGGCTCGCGCGCAGCGGCCGGCGCGAGCCTGCTCAAGCTGCTGGCGCTGATCGCGGCCCTGCTCGTCGCGGTGATCGTGTCGCTGAAGGTCGCGATCAGGCGCGCACGCCACTTGACGCGCGATCCGCGCCGCGTCGCGGCAGCCTGCCGCCGCGAGCTCGTCGACTACCTCGCCGATCAGCGGGTCGAGATCTCACCGAGCGCCACGCTCGGCGAGCTCGCCGACACCGTCGCCTCGCGCCTGTACGTCGACGCCGACGCGTTCGTCGCCGCAGTCGGCGCGGCCCGCTTCGCTCCGCCTCGCGAGGCGCGCACGGCCGCGCGTGAGGCCCGGCACGAGCTGCGACTGCTCCGCCGCCGGTTGCGCCGCCGCCTGAACGCGGGCGAGCGTGCGCGCGGACTCGTCTCCGTTCGCTCGCTCGGCTTCAACGGCTAGTGGATCGCCGGTAGTGCTCGCCGAGGCGGTCGTAATGGCCGCGGGCGAAGGGATCCGGATGCGCCCGCTGACCGAGCGCTACGCCAAGCCGGTGCTGCCGATCGACGGGCGACCGGTGATCGCCACGCTGCTGCACGAGCTGGCCGCGGCGGGCTTCGCGCGGGCAACCGTCGTCACCGGCCACCTGGCCGAACAGGTCGAGGCGCTCGCGGGCCGCCCGGGTGCGTTCGGCCTCGAGATCCGGTTCGTGCGGCAGCCCGGGCCGACCGGCTCTGCCGACGCGGTCTCGTGTGCCCTGGCCGCGGGCGCTCCGCTGCCGTGCCTCGTCACCGCCGCGGACACGGTCTTCGTCCCGGGCGACGTCGGCCGCTTCGTCGCCGCCTTCGGCGACAACGGGAGTGCAGGCGCGATCGCCGTCCGGCGCGACCCGGCTCCGGATCCGCCTCACCGCTGGCCGATTCGCGTGCGGGACGGCCTCGTCGAGCGCGTCCTCGACGACGATCGCGCCAACCCGCTCACGGGAGCGCCGCTGTGGGTCGTCGGCCGCGACGTCGCCGCGTGCCTCTGCCTCGACGCGGCGCCGTACGAGCTCTCGAACGCGTTCCAGCGCGCGATCGACGGCGGCGAGACGATCCGCGGGATCGAGATCTCGAGGACACGCGACTTGACGCGTCCGATTGACTTGGTGCAGGAAAACTTCATCTACCTGGGGTCGATGTGAGCGAGACGTACAACCTCTTCCAGCAGGGCCGGACACAGCTCAGGCAGGGGATGGCCGCGCAGGCGACGGTGCCGCTCGAGAAGGCGAAGCGGCTGGAGCCGGACAAGGCCTCGATCAGGGAGGCGCTCGGTATCGCCTACTTCCGCATCCACCGCTGGGCGGAGGCGGAGAGCGAGTTCCGGGCCATGATCGAGCTCTCGCCGGCGGACGACTACGCGCACTACGCCCTCGGGCGCTGCCTGGAGAAGCAGGGCCGCTCGACCGAGGCGAACGGGCACTACAAGCTCGCGAGCTCGCTCCGGCCCGGCAGCGAGCGGTACGCCGCCCGCATCCTCGACCTCGACTGACGCGGGCGTGCGCGCGGGCGTGCAGCGCGTCTCCGAGGCGCGAGTGCTGGTCGATGGGCAGCGGCGGGCGGGCCTGCTGGTGCTGCTCGGCGTCGCCCGAGACGACGGGGAGGAGGCGGCCCGGCGGCTCGCGGGCAAGGTGTCGCGGCTGCGGATCTTCGAGGACGAGGCCGGTCGGTTCGACCGATCGCGCTCGACGTGGGCGGCGCGGCGCTCGTCGTCAGTCAGTTCACGCTCATCGCCGATAACAAGCGTCAGAAGGGAACTCGACACGCATGTACGTCGAGCTGGTCAACGACGGGCCGGTCACGATCATCCTCGGCACGTAGATCACGCGCGCCGACCCGAGGGGCCGCCTAGCGGCGGTGCTCCACGGACAACCCCGGCGAGAGCCGCCCACCTGGACGGCTGCGCGAGAAGGGGAGTTCCCGGGCCAATGGACGACGGCATGGCGAGGGGGCCACTCCGACGGTCGCCGTGAAGTGCACGACTCGGAAGGACGCGAGTGCGGGCGCTCCGCAGCCACATCCGCTACGGGAGGTGAAGGGTGAAGGAGGACGCCGGGGATGTGAAGTGAGCTTCCCTCCGGCTGTCCAATGCCGGGGAGCAGTGTGGCGCTCGTGGGTGGTTGTGGCAGGCTGAGGGAGTGGCGGAGGAACGCCGGAGGGGAGATCGGGGCGCGGCGTCCACGTGCGCGCGGCGGCTTTCGCATCCCGGCGTTCAGCCTGACTATCGATCCTGCGACGGGCGAGCTTGGCGGCTCGGGGATCGTTCCCGCGTTGCGCACCGACATCTTCGACCACTGGCTGCTGATCGCCGAGCAGGCGTCCGTCGAGAGCGAACGCGTCCATGAAGATGCGGTCGAAACGCCTCTCGACGACAACGAGGGCTTCAGCAAGGCGCTGGAGCGCGAGTTCCGAGCTTCACTGGTCGCGGTCGTCTCGGCGGCTTTCGCCATCGAGGCGTTCTACCGCTCGGTTCTGGAGCACGCTCCAGAGACGCGGGTCGAGGCAGGCACTCAGGACGCCCGCATCTTCGAAACGCTCAAGCGGGCGTTCGCCCTGCCCGCTGCGCAGCACCGCGCAATCCGGGAGAACATCCGCGTCATCTTCCGCCTGCGCGATCAAGCAGTCCACCCGCACGCGACCTGGGTCAAGCCGGTGCGGCATCCCGTTTTCAACGTCGGCATGGAGCCGAGATTCGTGAACTACAGGGCCGAGCACGCGGTCAATGCCTTGCTGCTCGCACGCAAGGTGATCGCGTTCTGTCTGCGCAAGCCGAAGCCAAAGTACGTCGATCTCGTGGCATGGTGCGAGCCGCTCAAGGATCTCGTCCCGGAACCATCCCAGCGGGCATCCGCGTGAAGGTGCAGGCGGCGCTTGTCTCGGTCGTGTGGATCGCGCTCGTGCTCACGCTGGGCCTGCCGAGCTTCATGGGCGGGGTGGGGGTGGCCGTCGCGGTCGCTCTCGCCTGGCGCGACCACCACGACCCCGGCTCGGGCGTGTACGAGCCGGTCGAGTACGAGGAGCCGGACGCCGAGCAACGCGACGGCGACGGCATCGTCTGGCTCTAGCCGTGCCCGCGCTGCGCCCCTGCCTGACCTGCGGCGCGCTGACGAGGAACACGAGCGGGCACTGCTCACGGCACGAGGTGCCCGCCTGCGGGGCGCGCCCGAGTCCGTTGTCACGGAGCCGGACGAGCCCGGCGCAGCGGGCGCGGGTCAAGCGGCGCGACGGCAACCGCTGTCAGCGGTGCGGCTCGCCCGGCACGCCAGGGAACCCGCTCCAGGTGCGCCATCGCACCCGCGTCGCTGACGGTGGGAGCCACGCCGACTCGAACCTCGTCACACTCTGCGCGCGCTGCCACCGCACGATCTCCGCCTAGGAGGAGACCCAATGCCCATCGACCACGCCAAGCTCGGCAACGTGAGCGCCAGGCTCATGGAGACGCTCGACCAGTATGGCGACGACGCGAACATCAGCCACGTCATCGTCATCGCCGCCATCGACACGCCCGGAGAGGACACCGTGCACTTCGCCGTGAGCGAAGGCATGGCGCAGTACGTCGCCATGGGGCTGCTCAAGAAGACGCTGAACGTGGTCGAGTCGGGCGGCTGAGAGCGCGCGCCGTCTCGCTTTAGGGCCTATCCCGGTTGGGCGAGGGCGAGCCGGGCGGCGTGGGCTTTCTTGAAGGCGATCAGGCCGCTGGCGAGCTGGAGCAGGGCGAGGTGGTTTTCGTCTTTCTTCGACCAGCGGATGAGGAGCGCGCGGTTGCGGTTGAGCCAGGAGTGGGCGGCTTCGACGATCCAGCGGCGGGCGCGCCAGCCGGGTGTGTGCAGCTTGAGCTTGATCTCTTCGCCACGGGTTCGGACGTGCGGCGTGTAGCCGCGCTCTGTGGCGAGTTCGCGGGCGCTGTCGTAGTCGTAGCCGCGGTCGAGACAGAGCCCTTGTGGTCGCTCGGGGGTCGGCTGGGGGCGCTCGATCGGGATCGAGTCGAGCGTTGGTTCGAGCAGCTTCAGGTCGTGGCGGTTGGCGCCGTCGTGCG
>JBOHAW010000040.1:0-11061 GCA_050697975.1 Gaiellaceae bacterium | reverse complement strand
GTGCTCGGAGCCCGGGACGTGCGCGTGATCCCGAGCGGCGTCGACCTGCCGGCGGAGGTCGGCGAGGAGGCCGAGCCGCCGGAGATCCTCTTCGCGGGCAGGCTCTCGGCCGAGAAGGGGATTCTCGAGCTCCTCGAGGCGGCGGCCGGGCTCGAGCTCGTCGTCGCGGGCGACGGGCCGCTCCGCGATCGCGTGCACGGTGCGCTCGGGATGCTCCCCCACGCCGAGCTGGAGGAGCGCTACCGACGGGCGGCGATCGTCGTCTGCCCGTCGCGCCGAGAGGGCTTCGGCGTCGCCTGCGCCGAGGCGATGGCGCACGGTCGGCCCGTGGTGGCGGCGGCGGTGGGCGGTCTGCTCGACCTCGTGGTTGACGGCGAGACGGGCCTGCTCGTGCCGCCTCGGGATCCCCGCGCGCTCCGCGCGGCGCTCGAGCGACTGCTCGGCGACCGCGAGCTCCGTCGCCGGCTCGGAGCAGCGGGACGCGAGCGCGTGCGCGACCGGTTCTCCTGGGCTGCGGCGACGGAGGCGACGCTCGCGGCCTACGCCGAGGCGGTCGCGCCGGGCGACGAGACCTTGTGGCTCTGAGCCACTAGGTCCTGCTCGCCGGGGGCCTGCTCGTTCCGCCGCACGACGTGGTTGCCGACGACGAGCAGGTCCATGCGCGTCTTCGAGAACGTCTCCACGGCCTGCTCGGGCGTCATCACGATCGGCTCGTTCTCGTTGAAGGAGGTGTTGAGCACGATCGGCACGCCGGTGAGCCGGTCGACCTCCCGGATCAGCCTGAAGTAGCGCGGCGCCACGTGCTCCTCGACGGTCTGGAGGCGTCCCGTGTCGTCGACGTGGTTCACGGCCGGGATCTGCTCGCGCCGCTCGGCCCGCGTCTTGTAGACCATGATCATGAACGGCGAGGTGTAGTCCTGCTCGAACCAGTCGCCGGCGGCGCCGGCGAGGATCGAGGGGGCGAAGGGGCGGAAGGGCTCGCGGTGCTTGATGCGGGCGTTCAAGATGTCCTTCATGTCGTGGCGGCGCGGGTCGACCACGATCGAGCGGTTGCCGAGCGCGCGCGGGCCGAACTCCATGCGGCCCTGGAACCAGCCGACGACGTCGCCCGCGGCGATGCGCTCGGCCACGTGCGCGAACAGCGCGTCGTCGTCGAGCCGCTCGCCGTCGAGGCCGGCCCCGGCGATGGCGGAGGCGCACTCCTCGTCGGAGTAGCCCGGTCCGGTGTAGGCGTGCTCCATCACGAAGCCGCGTGGCCGGCCGAGCTCCTGGTTCCAGACGTAGTACGCGGCGCCGACGGCCGTCCCCGAGTCGCCCGCGGCCGGCTGGACGTACACCTCCTCGAACGGCGTCTCGGGCCGGATGCGCCCGTTTGCGACCGCGTTCAGGGCCACCCCGCCGGCGAGGCAGAGGTTGGGGATCCGGGTGCGCTCCCAGAGCGTCGAGACGAGATGGAGATAGGCCTCCTCGAGCACGGCCTGGAGCGACGCGGCCACGTTCTCGTGCAGCTCGGTCAGCTCGTCCCGCGGCTCGCGCGCCGGGCCGAGTGCGTCCTCGAGCCGCGCCGAGAAGAGGCGCCCGATCGTCGGCGACCCCGCGTCCCACGTCATATCGACGCCCTCGTCGTGGTGCGTGAAGTAGTCGAGGTTCAGCTCGAAGAGCGGCCCGTCGAGCCGGACCAGCTCGCGCATCGCGTCGAGGTGGCGAGCCGGGTCGCCGTAGGGCGCGAGGCCCATCACCTTGCCCTCGTCGCCGTACTTGGGGAAGCCCAGCCACTGCGTGACGGAGGTGTAGAAGATGCCGAGCGAGTGGGGGAAGAGGACGCGGTCGAGCACCTCGAACGAGCCGCCGTGACCCTCGGCCAGCAGCGTCGAGGCGAAGTCGCCGAAGCCGTCGAGCGAGAGGATCGCCGCGTCCTCGAAGGGCGAGACGAGGAAGGCGCTCGCGGCATGAGCCTGGTGGTGCTCGACGTTGTGGAAGGCGGCGCGCAGCGCGTTCTTCTCGACGCCGAGGGCGGCGGCGAGGTCGCCGCGCACGTCGCGCACCCTGGCCGCGTTCTCGAGGCGCGACCTCAGGTAGCCGAGGCTGGGCGCGTGCCGGAGCGTGCGCCGGAGCTTGGCGCCGAGGTTGGCCTTCGGATCGCGCCCGATCGCGACGTGGTCGAGCTCGGCGGGGGTGAGGCCCGCGTCGGCGAGGCACCAGGCGGCGGCGAGGGCCGGGAAGCCGGCGACGTGCTTGACGCGGCTGAAGCGCTCCTCCTCGGCGGCGGCGACGAGCTCGCCGTCGATAACGAGCGCGGCTGCGGCGTCGCCGTGGAAGGCGTTGAGGCCGAGGATCGCGGTCACGGCGGCAGATGCTAGCCGCGGCCGCTCGACAGGAGCCGCCGCGTCCCCTCGAGGCCGCAGTGGAGCAGGGCGTCCACGATCGAGAGGCCGTGCACGGGCTCCTGCGAGAGCTGCGGGTAGGTCGGATGCCGGAACTCCTGGTAGCGGAGCTGGGGCGCGTCTCCGCCGAACCGCCAGGCCTCGAGGTAGTCCTCCGACCCGTCGCCGCTCAGGTAGACGGTTCCGCCGGCTGCGCGGGTGAGGGCGATCAGCCGCTCGGTGCCCGTGCCCCCGGCGGCCAGCGTCGAGCTGTGGACGAGCTTCCCGGCGTCGAGGCCGAGCTCGTCCGCCAGGTGGCGCAGGTTCAGCTCGTTGTACTCCGCCAGCCGGTCCGCCCGGGTCTCGACCAGCTCCCGCACCAGCTCGAACGCGCCGTCGAAGGCGTCCGCGCGCCGGTAGCTGTGGCGAATCGTGGACAGGAGGCGTTCCCGCCAGGGCTGCGACTCGTCGATCACGACCTCGCGCACCTGCTGGGTGCCTGCGCCCGCACGGACGATCGGCACGGTCGCCCAGGCCGGCCGGCCGCCGACGAGCAGCCGCACCCGGTTCGTCCAGACGCCCGCCGAGCTGCGCGGGAACTGGACGTCGTCGAGCAGCACGAGGACGTCGGCCCGGACGAGCTTGTCGAAGAAGCCGAGCCAGGGCAGGAAGTTCGGCTGGTGCGCGGCGACGACCTGTTCCATCGCGGGCCAGGATAGGCTCTACCAGCTCGTGCTTACCGGGACGACCGTCAAGCTGGCGCCGCTCGGCGCGGACGACCTGCCGACGCTCTTCCGCTGGATCAACGAGCGCGACGACGTCCTGCTGAACGCCGCCTACAGGCCCGTCCACGACGAGGATCACCGCGCCTGGTTCGAACGCATCCGCGGACGCCCGGACATCGTCGTGTTCGGCATCCGGCTCGCCGACGGCGACCGCCTGATCGGCTCCTGCCAGCTGCACTCGATCGATGCGCGCAGCGGCAGCGCCGAGCTGCAGATCCGGATCGGCGAGCCCGACGCGCGCGACCGGGGCCACGGCCGCGAGGCGGTTGAGCTGCTGCTTCGCCACGCCTTCGACGACCTCAACCTGCGCCGGGTCTTCCTGCACGTCTTCGCGACGAACGAGCGCGCACGGCGGGTCTACGAGCGCGCCGGCTTCGTGGAGGAAGGGCGGCTGCGCGAGGCCGCCTACGTCGACGGCGCGTTCGTCGACGTCGTCGTGATGGGCCTCCTGCGCGCCGACCGCTCGTAGACCTCCCGGAGCCGCGCGGCGATCGTGCGCGGGTCGTGCCACCGCTCGACGAAGGCGCGGCTGCGCCGGCCGAGCTCCGGCAACTCCGGGCGGCGCGCGGTGAGGAGCTCGCGGAGCGTCTCGTACACGCTCGTGCGGTCGGCGCGCACGATCGGCAGCTCGGCCCGCATCGCCTGCGGGACCCTGGCTATGTCGCCCTCGTCGACGTGCGCGACGACCGGCTTTCCGAGCGCCATCGCCTCGACGGCCGCACCGCCGTACCAGCCCGTCAGCAACTGGTCGACGAAGACGTCGGCGCGCTCGAACGCGCGGCGGGCCTCGGCATGCGGCACGCCCTCGACGAGAACGAGCTCGAGCGCGACCCCTTCGGACCGAAGCCGTTCGACGGCGTCGAGCAGGTGGCGCGTGCCCTTGACGCGCCGGTCGGTGGGCGCGTGCACGACCACGGGCGCACCGTCCGTCCGGGGCGGCGCAGGCGTGCACTCGCGTGGGTCGAGGCTCGCATACGGCAGGAACTCGGCCCGCGCGGGCAACACCTCGAGCAGGTCGGGGTTGAGTGCGTACAGGGCGTCCGCGTACCGGTCGAGGGCGGCGATCCAGGCGCGCTTGGCCCGGTCGAGCCGATCGTCGAAGTAGCCGGGGCCGAGAACCCGGTCGAACCGCGGGCCCCCCTGGCGGGCGTCGTCGCCCTGGAACGTGACGACGATTCCGACGCCGCGCCTTCGCAGCAAGGCGAGGTCGCGCGACTGCACCAGGCGGGCGTAGAGCCCGAAGAGGGCCCGCGCCGCGCCCTGCTGGCCCGGAGTGAAGCGCGGCAGGATCGTCGAGCCGAAGTTGAGATGGACGACGTCGGACTCCCGCAGCACGCGAAGCAGAAAGCGCCAGCGGCGGATCTCCCGCGCCGCTCTCGTCGTGCCGGCCGGGAACAGCACCTCGTCGGCCGCGTAGCCGAACGGCGGCGGGTCGAACGCGACGACGCGGCTGTCGAGCCCGAGCTCGCGCTCCGCGCGCGCGAGCCCGCCCGCATGGCCCCCGACGAGCGCGGGACAGTGGACGATGCGGAGCGGCCGGGAGCGCGCGGCGGCGGACACGGGACGTAACCTTACGAGCCGTGCGGCCGGCCTTCTCGCCAGCAGCCTTCCGGGTCCTGCTTCAGGAAGGCCTCGACGGCGGCTTCGCCTTCGTCCCCTTCGCCGAGCACGAGGAGACGGCGGCCGAGCGCATCTGCCTGCTGCGCCACGACGTCGACTCGGACCCGAGCGCGGCGCTCGCGCTGGCCGAGATCGAGGTGGAGCTCGGCGTGCGCTCGACGTACTTCCTCATGCTCCGTTCCCCGGTCTACAACCTTTTCGCCCGCGAGAGCCACGCGCTCGTCCGGGAGATCGCTGCGCTCGGGCATGCGGTCGGCCTCCACTACGACCCGGCGCACGCTCCTGAGGCCGGGCGGACGCACACGGAGCAGATCGAGCTCGAGCGCCGCTTCCTCGAGGAGGTGTTCGACCTTCCGTTCGGCGCCGTCGCCTTCCACCAGCCGAGCCTCGCGCCCGGGTCCTTCGAGATCGAGGTCTCGGGCGCGGTCAAGGCGAACTTCCTCCCGGGCTATCACTTCGTCGCCGATCCGAACCAGAGCGAGGCCGTCCTCGCGGCATACGAGATCTTCCGCACCGGCGACCCGGCGAGGATGCAGCTCCTCGTGCACCCGATGTGGTGGGTCGGCAGCGAGGCGCAGAGCCCCGAGGAGCTGTGGGAGCGCGCCATCCACGCGAACTGGGAGCGGATGCAGCGCCAGCTCCTGATCGAGCGCGCGTACGGCCCGCCGAGGCGCTTCAGCCTCGAGGTCGCCAGGCCCGAGCAAGCCCTGCGGCCTGCGTCTCCGCGTTGAAGCGCTCGACTGCGAGGCGGCGCGCACCCGCGACGCGCCCGGGCCGGCCGACGCGCAGGATGGTCAGGGCAGCCTAGAACGCGAGGTAGAAGAGCGGTGTCGCGACGACCGCCTCCGGGCGCGCGAGCTCGGGGTCGTGGCAGCGCACCCAGAGCGTCGTCAGGTCGCTGCGCGGAACGAATCCGAGCTGGCGGCAGGCCCGTCCGAGCGCGCCGTCCCCGGCGCGCGATGCCCACGGCTGGAATCGGAGGGTGGCCGCGCCGCCGCCGCGGGCCACGCGGCCGGCCGCTCCGATGAGCAGGAGGGCCGGCAGGAGCCCGGTGCGCACGGGTCGCCAGCCGATGAGCCGGAGCGGCTCGTGGGCCGCGCCCGGAACCTGGATCAGCGCCCGGCAGCCGTGCGGTCCGGCTATCTGGAGGACGCGGAGGAGCGGCGATGCGCGGTACCAGTCCCACGCCTCCCCGGCCACGAGGGTCCACCGACCCTGGGGCGGCGGCGGCCCCTCGGCCAGGTCGACGTCCTCTGCAGCCGGAGGGCGCAGCGTCACCTCCGCTTGCCCGCGGGCGGCGGCTCGTGCGAGGGCGTAGGCGACCCCGCGCACGGCGGCCTGCATGTCGGCGAGAGCGTTCCGGGGCGAGCGCAGCTCCGCTACTGCGAGCCTGCGGGGTCTCATGACGGCGACGAAGGTCCGCTCGCCGACCCCGGCGAGAGGCGTGAAGCCGGTGATCCGGCCGACGCGGGGCGTCACGAGGGCGTGCACGAGAGCGAGCTCCCGCTCGTCCGCGAATGCGTAGAGACGGGCGAGCAGCGCACGCACGAGCGGCTCCTCCCCGGCGCGCCGGCCGCGATGCGACTCCTCGACGAACAGCGCCTCGAGCTTGCCGCAGCGGAGCTCGTCGGTGCCGTGGCGCGCGCGCTGCGGGATGACGGCACAGTGCCCGACTGCCCGCCCGCCGTCGAGCGCGAACGCGTGCAGGCTGGGCCCGGCCGGGCCCCGTGCGAACAGGTGGTCGAGGATCTCAGGCCTGCGGTACTTGGGGTCGGCGCGTCCGTACAGCTCCGCGATCCAGCCGAGCCTGCGCGGCTCGAGCGGCCCCTCGAGCGTGACCATCTCGACCATCTCAGCCGCCCAGAACCCTGGCCGCGCGGCCGCGCCACCACTCCTCGAGCCGGGCGAGGGATGTGAGCCAGCCCTCGTGCGCGACGGCGTAGTCGAGCGACCACTCGTAGAGCGAGAGCCATTCAGGCTGCACGAGCTTGTCCGGGTGGAAGGAGAGCGTGACGGCGCCACCGACCGACGCCGCCGAGTCGACGAGCTCCCGGACGACGGAGCACGCGAGCGCGACGTCGAGCTCCAGCCCGTACGACCCGAGCAGCGCGACGTCCTGGACGACGAGCGGCACCTCGAGCAGCTCGAGCGGGCGGCGCGCGGCGACGTCGAAGTGGCGGAAGGGGAGCGACGTGCCGGCCCGGAAGCCGACGTTCCGGTTGAAGCCGAGGCTCGAGTCGACGCGGAGCCCGGCTTCCGCCTGGAGTCGCGGCGTCCACCGGGCGTCCCAGTGGAGGAGATGCTGCCGCGTCGTCGTTACGCGGAGCCCCGTGGCGCGCTCGAGCGCGGCCCGCTCCGCCGCCAGCGCACCGGGGTGGGCGCCGCCGCCGTAGCTCCCGTGGAGCCCGACGTCGAACCCCTCGTCGGCGAGGGTGCGCATGACGTCGGCGACGCGCCGGCGGGCCCCGCGGAACAGGCACGCGTCGCCGGGCGAATAGACGCAGTCGTAGCGGCTGCGGCCGATACTCGGCGGGACGGTGAAGAGGTACGACGCCACGGCGCCTCGCTCGGCCTCGAGCGCGACGCTCCGCTCGAGCGTCTCGCGGGTCGAGGGCACACGGGCGATGCCGGACCGGAGCGAGCGCGCGATGCGGACCGGCGGGCGCGCGAGCCGGAGCAGCTGTCTACCGGGCGTCGTCCCGTCTCGGGCCAGGCCGGCGCGCGCGTAGCGGACGATCTGGCGGGGGGTGGAGTGGCGGCTGACGAGGTCGACGTCGTGGGTGAGGCAGACGGCGAAGCGCCGCCCGCCCGGCCAGAGCGGCTCGAGCGCGGTCGCCGGCGCGAGCTCGGCGCGGCGCTCGGCCACCCAGCGATCGACCTCGGGCACCCAGAGGCACCCGGCGTGGAAGTTCTCCGAGAACCCGAACTCCCAGCGGCCCCAGCGGTCGCGGTGCGCGTTCTCGTACTCCTCGACGCGCATGAGCAGGCGCGCGAGCCGCTCCGGGAGCGCGGGCGGCTCGACGCCGGCGCCGGCCGGTAGCCCGAGCCAGACGCGTACGGTGTCCTCGAGGTAGCGGCGCGTCTCGGCGGCGTCGAGCAGCGAAACGGCGGGCGCGCTAGCGGACACCGGCGCCATTATCGTCCCAGGCTTCGGCGAGGACGTCCGCCGCCACCTCGGCGTTCAGGCGCGTCAGCGCGAGCGCACGCGCACGGGCTCGCATCGCCGCGAGCGCCGGGCGGTCGGCGGCGAGGCGCTCGAGCGTCGCTCGGAGCGCGTCCGGCGTGTGTGGGTCGTACGTGAGCCCGATCTCCTCGCCGGTGACGAGCGGCCCGAGCGTCTCGAGGTGGGGGGCGACGACCGCGAGGCCTGCCATCAGGTACTCGAAGAACTTGTTCGGCACGGACAGCTCGCTGTTGCGGGACTGAGGCCGGTCGAAGATCAGGCCGACCTCGAACTCGCGCAGGGCGTCGAGGACGGATGCGGGCGGAACCGGCTCGAGCACCCGCACGCGCTCCGCGAGGCCGCGGCGCTGGATGGCCGTACGGAGCGCGCCGGGATCGGCCATCCGGATCCGGATCGCGAGCGACACGCCCTCGGCGCGCGCGGCCGAGAGCAGGTCGTCGAGCTGCCGGCCGGGGCCGAGCCCTCCCTGGTAGACGACGCGCAGCGGGCCGCTCTCGAAGGGCTCCGGCTCGGCCGTCGAGCGTGCCGGCGCGTTCGGGACGACGAACGGTTGGACGCGGAGCCCGAGCCGAGCTCGCAGCTCGTGCCCGACACCCTCGCTGACCGTCACGACCGCGTTCGCGCGGCGCGCGAGCGCCCGTTCGAGCAGGATCATGAGTCGCCGCGCGAGCCGCGGCGCCGGCGCCTCGAACTCCGAGTACAGCTCGTGCGCGTCGTAGACGAGCCGCGCCCGGCTGCTGCGCGCGAGCAGGAACCCCGCCGGCAGCGTGTCGAGGTCGTTCGCGTGCACCACGTCGATCGGGCCGAGCCGCCGGCCGGCGCGCCACAGCCGTGCCGTCCGGGCCAGGAGCCGCAGGACCCGGTAGAGCGCTCGGAGCTCGTTGAGGACGCGGCCCCGGGCGCCGCGCGCCGCAGGGTCGCCGAACCAGAGCCGGTTCGCACGGCCCCGCCGGCCCACACGCACGATGCGAACGCCGTCGAGCGGAACCGGATCCTCACCCGAAACCTGGCCGCAGAGGCCGATCACCTCGAACTCGCGCGCGGCCGCCGCGACGGCGGCGCGGCGTGCCCGGATGTCGCGCGTGAGCTCCGCCGGGGTGATGAGCAGGAGCCG
Source organism: Gaiellaceae bacterium (assembly GCA_050697975.1). Lineage (GTDB taxonomy): Bacteria > Actinomycetota > Thermoleophilia > Gaiellales > Gaiellaceae > JBOHAW01. The sequence continues at coordinate 1,995 of JBOHAW010000040.1, read as the reverse complement.
CCGCACAGGTCTAGCGCGCGGCCGGTTTCACAGCCCTGATCCCCAGCTGATGCCCGACGCGGCGGAGGACCCAGTCCTTCGGCCCCTGCGGCAGCCGCTCGGTGATCGGCAGCCGGAGCCGGCGCGGCAGCGGCAGGAGCTCGGCGTCCTGCCCGTACGGCTGGACCCAGATCCGCTCGAGCCCGCACGCGCGCAGCATCCGCTCGACCTCGGCGCGCGTGAAGTGCCGCGCGATCAGGCCCTCGCGCTCGCCGCCGCGGGCGCCCTCGAAGTGGAACCCGAGCCGCCGCGCGAGCGGCAGGAAGCGCACGAGGCCGCGGTAGGCGGCGAAAAAGATCGAGCGGCGGTGGTAGAGCATGAGCACGAGCTCGCCGCCCGGCCGGCAGACGCGCACGAGCTCGGCGAGGGCCGCGTCCATGTCGGTCGTGTGGTGGATGACGCCCCAGGAAAAGACGAGGTCGAACGAGGCGTCCGGAAAGGGCAGGCGCTCGGCGTCGGCCTCCAACACGTCGGCCTCGAGGTCGAAGGCCTCCATCCGGGCGCGCGTCGTCGCCACGGCCCAGGGCGTCAGGTCGACCGCGGTCACGATGGCGCCGGCCTCGGCGAAGAGCTGCACGGCGATGCCGCTCCCGCAGCCGACCTCGAGCACGTCCCGGCCGTCGAGCGAGTCGAAGTCGACGAAGAGCGAGAACGGCCTGCCGCCGGGCTTCGCGGTCAGGCGCATGTAGCGAGGGTGGAAGATCCGGCTGTCGAGCTCGCGGAAGTACTCGCGCGAGCCTTCGGCGTGGGGAATCGGGTCGTCCACGTCGTAGGACATCGGATTCCGGTTCCACCACTCGCGGACGTCTTGCTGGGTCACGATCAGGGAGCGTAGCGAGGCGCGTCGCTAGCGTGGCCCGAGGCGGACGGGCTCGACCTTCCCGACCTCCGCTGCCGCGATCAGGTCGAGCAGCGGCCGAACCGGAGTCGCGCCGTCGCCCTCCCCGACGACGCCCACGTAGACGCGGGGACCGACACGTCTCGCGACGACCGTCCGCGGAGCGTCCCGAGCCGTGAGCGCCACCGTGCGTCCGTAGCGCGTCCCGGCGTCGATCGACCCGAACTCGAGGACGTACACGACCATGCGGCCGACGGGAACCGTCAGGCGCTTCTCGGCGCCCTGGATCTCGGCCGGTCGAGCACCGTGGACGACGCGGTAGCCGGCGCGGGCCAGCCGGCCCTCGATCGTGGTCGCCGCTGCCTGCGTCGCCGTCGGAGCGACGGCCGCCGCCGTCGCCACCGTTGCGACCTCCGAGTCCCCACCCCCGCAGCCGGCCGAAGTGAGACCGAGCACGGTCGAGGAGAGCAGGGCGGCCGCCCGTGCTCGCTGCCGGCACATGGCGCGCGAGCCTAGCGGTCCAGAAACGCGCGGGCCCACAGCTCGAGGCTGAGCGCGCGCCAGAGCTCGAAGCCGGCCGCGAGCTGACCGCGGCGATGGCGCTCGAGACGACGGCGCGCGGCCGCGGCGTCGACGAAGCTGCGCTCGGCGAACCGGCGTGACGCGAAGACGTCGGCCGCGAGCTCTCCGAGCTCGCCGCGCAGCCAGCGCGCCTCGGGCGTGACGAAGCCCATCTTGTCGACGCGGTCGCGCACCTGCGGCGGCAGCAGATCCCCGAGCGCCCGGCGGAGGACTGCCTTCGTCCTGCCGCGCTCGATCAGCTGGCTGCCGTCGAGCGAGAACAGCAGCTCCACGAGCCGGTAGTCGAGAAAGGGCACGCGCGCCTCGAGCGAGTGCGCCATCGAGTTCCGGTCCTCGTAGCGGAGCAGCTCGGGCAGCCCGCGGCGGGTGAGGATCAGGTGCAGCTGGCGGCGGAGCCGGCCGCGGTAGGGGTTCCCGTCGTCCTCCGGCGTTCGGCCGAAGCGGCGCAGGTCCTCGTGGACGATCGAGGCGCCGCCGCGGACCCGCCCGCGTGCGAGCCAGCGCGCGCCCTCGGGCACGAACGGCCTGACGAGGTC
>JBOHAW010000039.1:0-5743 GCA_050697975.1 Gaiellaceae bacterium | reverse complement strand
CGGCCGACGTGGTCGCCGTGCCGTCGCGGCGCGAGGGCATGTCGCTCGCAATGCTCGAAGCGATGGCGAGCGGCCGGAGCGTCGTCTCGACCGCGGTCCCTGGCGCCGACGAAGCGCTCCGCTCGGACGCCGGCGCGGTCGTCCCGCTCGGACGGCGCGACCTGCTCGCCTCGGCGCTGGGCGAGCGGCTGCTCGACCCCGGCCGAGCCGAGCGCGAGGGCACGGTCGGGCGGAGCCGGGCAGAGCGCGTGCACGACGCCCGGCAGACAGCACAGGCGATCGCGGACATCTACGCCGAGCTCGGCGTCCGGCTCCCTTAGTAGTAGGAGCTCTTCGACTCCTGGAGCCGGTTTCCGACCACGCCGAGCAGCGGCACGTTCAGCGTCTCCACGGTCAGCACGGCTTCGTTGACCGAGCTCGCCGCCGAGCCGGCCGAGACCACGAGCAGCGTGCCCTGCGCCGCGGCCGCCACCGTGCGCGCGTCGTCGGTCGCCAGCAGGGGAGGCGTGTCCACGACGATCACGTCGAAGCTCTTGCGCGCCTCCGCCACGACGTCGGCGAAGCGCCGCGCCAGCAGGTCGCCCGCGTTGGCGTCCGCCGAGGTCGGCAGAACCGAGAGGCCCTCGATCCATCCCGGCTGCACGGCCTCGCTCAGCTTCGAGGACTCGCGCAGCAGCGACGCGAGGCCCCGGTCGCCGTTCAGCTCGGCGAAACGGGCGATGCGCGGCCGGCGCAGGTCGGCGTCCACGAGCAGCGTCTTCAGCCCGAGGCGGCTGAGCGACTCCGCGAGCAGCGCGGCCACGGTCGTCTTGCCGTCTCCCGCCTGCGGCGACGTAACTACGACCACGCCGACCTTGCCGTCGCGGAGATGAGGCTCGAGGTTCGCCCTCAGCGTTCGGAAGGCCGAGCCCGTCCTCGGGTCGGCGAACGCCTCGCGCGGGTGCGCGTGCATGGCTCGCACGTTCGGGACGCGGCCGACGACGGGGTAGCCGGTCAGCTTGGCCATGTCCCTCCAGGAGCGGAGCCGCGGCCGGCCGCGCTCGATCAACAGCGAGACCGCGACGCCCAGCAGGAGGCCGACGAGGAGGGCCGCAGCCTCGAGCAGGCGGCGCGGCGGCGCGGCCGGATCTCTGGGCGGGCGGGCCTCGACCACCTCCTGGGCGGCGAGCACCGGATCCCGGCGGGCGAAATCGACCACTTCGTCGGCGACGGCGTTCGCGATCTCGGCCGCTCGCTCGGGCGATCGCCGGCGCGCGATGATCGTCAACGTGCCGGTGTCGGTCGCCACCGACGCGTCGACCGCGCGCTCGACCGCCTCCGGCTGGAGGCCGACCTCCTCCGCGACCTGTTCCGCCGTCGCCGGAGCGGTCGCGTACTCGATGTACTTCGGCACGACCACGCGCACCGTGTCCGCACCCGCTGAGGACACGTCCGGCCGCGGCGCGAATGCGACGACGGCCTTCGCGTCGTACTCCGAGGGCAGGGTCTCGACGTAGAGCGCCGCAGCCAGGAAGAAGGGCAGCGCGACGAGCGCGGTCGGCTTCCAGCGCCAGCGCAGCGCGTCGAGCAGCTCGGGCAGGCCGGTCTCATCCGCCAACGGTCACACCTCGTCCCTCTCTCCGCTTCCCGTGCGCCGGAGACTATCCCCGTTTCGGGGATGGCGGAGGCCCCATTCGAGTGATCAAGAGCCTCCGGCGGGGCTCCGAGACCAAGTTCCATGAGGTCGCGCTCTCGACCGCCGCTGGCGATCGCTCTCGCTCTCGCCTCGGCGGTCATGATCGGCCTGGTCGTCACGCCGGGCTCGCAGGCGGCCGGCTCGAACGGCCTCCTGATCTCGAACAGCGGCTTCGAGCGCGGGCTCGCCGGCTGGCGCGGACACCGCTCGACGCTGCGGCTCGTGCGCGGCACCGCACGCGTGCTCGCGAAGCCCGGCCGACGCAGCTCCTCGATCTACCGGTGGCCGCGACCGCAGAGCAGCCCCGGCACGATCTACCGTGCGAGCGCCTCCGTGCGCGCTCGCCCCAGCCTGCGCGTCTGCCTCGCCCTGCGGGAGTGGGCGGGCAGCTCGGTTGTCGGCTCGGCGACGAGGTGCCTCACGGCCACCCCCGGTTGGCGAAGGTTCCCGGCCGTCGTCTACAAAGCCCGCGGCCGGGGCACGCGGCTGGGGATCTCGATCGTCAGTCGGGCACGCCGGGCCGGCCGGACCTCCTTCACCGTCGACGGCGTGAAGCTTGCGACGCGGAGCGCTGCCACGGCCACGGCCGGCGCGGCTGCGCCCCGGCCGCTCCCCACCGTCGGCGTCCAGTTCCACTGCGGGTGGAGCGACACGACGGACGCGGAGCGCGAGGCCGTGCTCGCCAAGCTGCAGGCCGCCGGGGTGAACTGGGTGCGGATCGGCGTCGGGTGGGCCTCGCTCCAGGAGCGCAACCGCGACGAGTTCACCGCCTGGTACGCCGCGCGCATCGACCGCTGCTTCGAGCTCGCGCGCCTGCACGGGATGAGCATCCTCGCCACGCTGAGCGGCACGCCCGACTGGGCGAACGGCGGCCGCGGAACCGGCGTCCCTCCGTCCGATCCGTCCGACTACGCGCGGGCCGCCCAGTGGGCGGCGGGCCGCTGGGCGGGCAAGGTGGCCGCCTGGGAGATCTGGAACGAGCCGGATCCGTCGCAGACCTTCTGGCTCGGCTCGGTCGGCGACTACGTGGGGTTGCTCAAGCTCGCCTATCCGGCGATCAAGTCCGGCGACCCGAGCGCGCTCGTCGTCTTCGGCGGCCCTTCGGGCAACAACGACCGCTTCATCGACGACGCCTATGCCGCGGGCGCCAAGGGCTCTTTCGACGTGATGGCGACGCACCCGTACCAGGGGCTCTCCGACGCCGAGCCCGAGCGCGCCGACGACGGCAACCGCTGGTGGCTCACGCACCTGCCGACCGTGCGTGAGGTGATGCTCAAGCACGGCGACGACAAGCCGATCTGGTTCACGGAGTTCGGCTGGTCGTCGCACACGACGGAGCCCGGCGCCCCCAACTGGCGCCGCGGCGTGACCGAGGCGCAGCAGGCCGACTTCCTCGCGCGAGCGGTGCGGCTGACGCAGGAGCGGTACGAGCCGGTGACGCACATGTTCTGGTACACGGAGCGCGATCGCACTCAGGGGAACCTGCACTGGAACAACTTCGGGCTCCTCCGGACCGACCTGAGCGAGAAGCCCGCGTACGCGACGCTCAGGCAGCTCCTCGCCGGCCGCTAGGGCCGGTCCGGGGGCCGGCCCGTCTCTCCCGCGCCGCGAGCAGGGCCCCGACCAGCCCCCACAGCGTGAGGGAGAGCACGGAGTTGCGCAGGCTGTAGTTCACGAGGCCGTGACCGAGCATCGAGACGAGGGCAGCACCGATGCCGGCGGTGACAGCGCGGTCGCGCCGGTGACCCTCGCGCCTCGTGCTCCCGGATGCCCGGCCCGCGAAGGCAAGCGCGCCGATGAAGCCGACGATGAGCAGGACGGACGGGAGTCCGACCTCCGCCCCCCACGTGAGCCAGATGTTGTGGGCGTGCTCGGCGTACACGGTGCTCGCCTCCGAGCCCGAGCGTGCGCTCGCGACGGGAAAGCCACCAGGCCCCTGCCCGGTGAGCGGGTCGTCGCGGATCTCGCGCAGCGCCTCCCGCCAGATCGCAGGCCGGCTGTCGTACGGGTTCGAGGTCGGGGCGGCGAGAGTGCGCACCCGCTCCCCGATCACCTGCACCTGCGGATTGTCGGGCGCGAAGGCGCCGAAGGCCGCGGCCGCGACGACGAGCGGGACGGCGAGCACGAACGCCGTCCGGCGCGCCTCTCGGAGCGCCACCAGGAGGACGAGCGTGCCGAGAGCGAGGCCGATCCACGCGCCCCGGGAGAGCGAGAAGGTCAGGCCCGCGAGCAGCGGGACGAGGGCGAGCGCCGACAGGGCGCGTCCCCGCCGGGTCAGTGAGCCGAACGCGAGCCCGACGGCGAGGAGCGAGGAGATCGCACACAGGCTGCCGAGCTCGTTCGGATGGGCGAAGACGCCCCGTAGGCGGCCTTCCACGACGCCGCCTCCGGCGCTCGCCCGCAGCGCGTCGAGGCCGACGAGCGCCTGCACGGCGAGGCCGGCCGCCACCACCACGAGCCCGCCGACCACGAGGCGCACGTCGTTCACGCTCCTGCAGACGGTGAGCACGACGCACGCGAAGACGAGCCCGCCGAGCAGCGACGCGATCTGCTTGAGGGCGAGCGAGTGGTCGACCGCCGAGGGGAGCGCGACGAGCGTCGCCGCCACGAGTCCGACGGCCCACCAGAGCCTGCCCGACCAGCGGAGCGGCGTGCGGCCGGTCGCGAGCCTCCGCAGCACGACGAGCGTTGCCATCGCGAGCACAGCGGTCTCCACGGGTTGAAGCCAGGGCGGCAGGCCGGGCACGACGAGCGAGCCAATCGGGAAGGTCGCGAACACGGTCAGCACCGCGAGCGGCGGGTAGGCGAAGACGGCCAGCGCGAGCAGGGGCGCGAGCGGCAGGACGAGCACGATCAGCGGGGCCGCCGCGCCGAAGCGGGACGCTCCGGCGGCGAGCGTGGCTCCGGCGGCGAGGCTGAGCGCGGCGAGAGCCGCCGGCGGGGCGATCCGCGCCGCCGCAGCGGTCACGCGCCCCTCCGGAGCAGGCTCGCCAGGCAGCCTGCCGCCTTCGAGACGTCCTTGAGCGCGAGCGCCGCCGGCACGAGCGCGCAGACCGCCAGCGGCCGCGGCCGCTTCCGGGCTCGCAGCAGCGGCACCGAGACGTAGAAGGCGGCCCCCGCGAGGACGGTGGATCGGACGAGGCGACCGCCTGCGAGGAAGGCGAGCGGGCCGAGCCCGTACGCAGCGGCCCGCACGAGGTCGCGGCCGACGATCAGCGGATCGCCGGAGCGACCGCCGCCGGCGCCGTAGCGGTAGTACATGCGTGCCGTGGAGCGGGCTGACGGCCGCTGCTCCCACGTCACCTCGGCGTCGAGGCAGAGTAGGCAGCGTCCGCCGGCCGCTGCGATCGCCCGGCCGAAGGTCACGTCCTCGGCGGTGGGCAGATCCTCCGGAAAGCCTCCGACGCGCGACCAGGCCTCGCGGGTGAACGCGCTCGAGCGGCCGGTGGGGAGCGACGCCTCGGGCCGCAGCCCGAGCAGCCGGCCGTAGAGCCGTGCGAGCGGGCCGGGCCGCCGCGCCTCCTCGAGATCGGGGTAGCACGCCGCCGCCATCGCGTGCTCAAACGACGTGCGGGCGGCGACCCGGTAGGTGCCCGTGAGCAGGTCGGGCCCAAGGCGCTCGCCGAAGCCGGCCTTGAGCGCGGCGAGCCACTCCGGCGCCGGGGCGCAACCCGCGTCGGTGCAGGCGATCACGTCGTTGCGCGCGTCGGCGATGCCTCGGTTCCTGCCCGCGGGGATGTTCGTCCCGGGCGCGAGCAGCGCGCGCACCCGCGCATCCGCGGCGGCCCGCGCGCGGATGCGGTCGGCGGTGTCGTCGCTCGAGCCGCCGTCCACGACGACGATCTCGTCCTCGTCCGCGAGCTGCGGCAGGAGCAGGTCGAGCAAGGTGTCGATCGCCGGGCCCTCGTCGAGCACGGTCGTCACGACCGTCACCGGCCGGCTGGGGACGAGCGCGGCGCCCGGCCGGCCCGCCATGGCGGTGAGGACGGCTGCGAGCCGGGCGGCGCACTCTCCGGCGTCGGGATGGCCGTCCGACAGGCGGCGGCCTTCCGCACCCATCGCCGCCCG
>JBOHAW010000038.1:0-6327 GCA_050697975.1 Gaiellaceae bacterium | reverse complement strand
CTTCGAGCCGGCGATCTCCTCGCGCGCGCGCTCGTCGCCGAGGCCGGGGAGGCTCGGGTGGGTGACGGTGTGCGCCTCGAAGCGGAGCGGCGAGCCCCCGTCCAGCCGCAGGACGTCGTCCCAGCCGAGCAGCGGGGGCCGCCTGCGGTACCAGGTGAACTCGACCTCGCCATCGAGCGCGCCCGTGACGAGGAACACGCTGGCGCGGAATCCGTGCCGCTCGAGCACCGGCAGCGCCTGCTCGGCGACGTCGAGGTATCCGTCGTCGAAGCTCAGGGCGATCGTCCGGCCGACGGTCTCGCCCCGTCGCAACAGCGCCGCCGCCTCGGCCACGTCGACGACGCGGAAGCCCTCCGCCGCGAGCGCCTCCATCTGCTCCCGGAAACGCCGAGGCCGGACGGCGAGGTCGTCGCGGTCGTCGGAGACACGGTGGTAGAACAGAATCCGGATGCCCTCCGGCGGAGGCCGGGCGGAGCCCCGCAGCAGCCACGCGCCCGAGCGCGCCCGAGTCAGCGCCGCCTTGGCGAGAAACGAGAGTCGCGGCGCGCGCTCGAGCCGGTTCTCTCCTTCCCTCATCGCACGACCCGTACGGGACGCGGCGCGGTCGCGGCCTGGTTCCCGGCGCGGTCGGTGGCGACGGCGCTCAGCCAGTAGGCGCCGTCGGGAACATCCGTCGTGTCCCACTCGGCCGGAATCTCGCGCCAGCTCGCCTCGCCGGTCGAGAGGTGGAACGTGACCGAGGCGACGCCCGAGCCCTCGTCCGCGGCTTCCGCCTGGAGTCGGATCGCGCCCACCAGCGTCGCGCCGTGCTCGGGCGAGACGAGCTTGACCGCCGGGGGCGTGTTGTCGACGCCGACGGGGCTCGGATCGCCCACCTCGCCGTCGAGAGCCGTCGCGCGCACCAGGTAGCGCCCGTCGGCAACTTCGGTGGTGTCCCAGACGTCGCCCTCCACGGGCTGCCAGGCCGCGCCGTCGGCCGAGTACTCGAACGCAGCGCCCGCGGGTGAGGCCCGCAGCGGGATCGCGCCGGCCAGCACCGCGTTTGCGGGCGGGTCGAGGAGCTGGACGGGTCGCTGGGGCGGCTCGACCGCCGCCGGCTCCGGCTCGAGCTCCGGGCGCGCCGCAGGCGCGCGGAGCAGCCCTGCACCCAGGCCGAGCACGAGGCCGAGCAGGACGCCGCCGGCGAGGTTCTGGAGCGGGTTCGGCTGCTCTGGGTCGTCCGAGGCGGCCGGCGGTGCCGCGACCGTCACGCTCGTCGCCTGGCCGACGCCGGCCGCCGCCGTCCGGGCGAGCTCGGCGTTGAGGGCCGCCACCTCGCCGGCGGCCCGGGGGTCGCCGCGGAGCTCCTCGATGCGGCGGCGCAGCTCGTCCTCGACCTGGGTCGTCCGCTGGCGCGCGAGCTGCTGTACGAGCGCGACGAAGGCGCCGGCGACGTCGGTCGCGAGGGCGGTGGCCGCAGCCGGCGTGGGCGCGTCCGCGGTCAGCTTCACGAGCGCCGAGCCGTCGGGGTGGTTCGCGTCCACGCGCTCGTCGAGCGTGTCCGCGCCCAGCCGGCCCGCGGCGACCTGCGGGGCGATGCCCGCGACGAAGCTGCGTTCCGAGAGCATGTCGGCGTAGGTCTCGGCGAGTACCTCGGCCGCAACCACCTTCGCCTCGGGGTCGGTCGCGCGCGGGTCGACGGCCGCGCTCACCTGGAGCAGCGCCGTCGCGCGGTAGAGCTCGTCCGTCAGGGCCGTGACCACGAGGGCGAGCGCGACACCGGCGGCGACGCCCGCGGCGAGGAACGCGAGCTGGCGCGCAGTCGGCGTTCTAGACATCCCGCAGCGCGGGGAACAGGATCACGTCTCGAATCGAGTCCCGCCCGGCGAAGACCATCGCCAGGCGGTCGATGCCGAGCCCCAGCCCGCCCGTCGGCGGCATCCCGTGCGCGAGCGCCTCGACGTAGTGGGGATCTCCGGGCTCGCCCTCGGCGATGCCCGCCTGCATCGCGAAGCGCTCGGCCTGCTCGTCGGGGTCGGCGAGCTCGGTGAAGGCGTTGCCGAGCTCCATGCCGCCGACGAAGTACTCGAAGCGCTCGACGAGGCCGGAGCCGTCGTCCTTGAGCCGCGCGAAGGGTGAGATCTCGACGGGGTAGTCGAGGACGATCGTCGGCTCGATCAGGCTCGGCTCGACGAAGTGGCTGAAGGCGTGGTCGACGAGCTTCGGCCAGTCCTCGTTCCGGCTCGTGTCGACGCCGCGCTCCTGGAGGCGCCGCTCGAGGTCGGCCGCGTCGGTCGTCCAGAGCTCGTGTGCCTCGAGCGACTCGACGAAGGCGAGCCGCCGCCACGGAGGCGCCAGGTCGATCCGGTGCCCGCGGAAGTCGACCTCCGTCCCGCCGAGCACCTCCCGCGCGACGGTGGCCACCAGCTCCTCGATGCGCGCCATCGTGTCCTCGTAGTCCGCGTACGCCTCGTACCACTCGAGCATCGTGAACTCGGTGTTGTGCTTGAAGGAGACGCCCTCGTTGCGGAAGTCTCTGCCGATCTCGTAGACCCGCTCGAGCCCGCCCACGATCAGCCGCTTCAGGTAGAGCTCGCTCGCGATGCGCAGGTAGAGATCGCGGTCGAGCTCGTTGTGGTGGGTCACGAACGGCTCCGCGAACGCGCCGCCGTAGCGAGGCTGCAGCATCGGCGTCTCGACCTCGAGGAAGCCGTGCCCGTCGAGGTAGCGCCGGATCGCCGTGACCATGCGGGTGCGCACGAGGAAGTCGTCGCGCGTCTCCTCGTTCATCAGCAGGTCGAGGTAGCGGCGCCGGTAGCGCGCCTCGACGTCGGTGAGACCGTGGAAGGTGTCGGGGAGGGGCCGGCGGATCTTCGCGAGCAGGACGAGCTCGTCGACCGCGAGCGAGGGCTCGCCACGGCGCGACTGGGCGGGCGAGCCGCTGACGCCGACGACGTCGCCCAGGTCGAGGTCGACCTCGCCCGTGCGGCTCGCGTCGCAGAGCAGCTGGATCCGCCCGGTACGGTCGACGAGATCGAGGAAGACGAGCTTGCCGTGGCCGCGGCGCGCCAGCACGCGACCGGCGAGACGGCGCTTCTCGTCCGCCTCCGTGCCCGGCTCCAGCTGCTCGGCGGCGGCCCGGACCGCGGCGATCTCGTCCCGGTCGGGAAAGCGCTTGGGGAAGGACATCGCGGCGAGTCTAGTGGCTCGCGGCGCTAGCCCCAGATCAGCCACCCGAGCATGACGCCCAGGCCGACGCCGCCGAGCGCCGAGGCGGCGCCGGCGATCACGGCGCCGACCGCGACATGGCTGCGCGGCTCCTGGAACCCGAACTCGTGGAAGGTCATCCGGGTAGCCGGCTGCCCGGGCCCCGAGAGCATGCGGATGATCTCGTTGCGGATCTTCTCGGCGTCGGCGTCGAAGTCGAGCAGGATGCGGGCGGCGACGCCCTCGTTCTCGCGCACGAGCCCGAGCAGGATGTGCTCGGTGCCGATGTAGTTGTGCCCGAGCGAGAGCGCCTCGCGCAGGGCGAGCTCGAGCACCTTCTTCGCCCGGGGCGTGAACGGGATCTGGCCGGTCGTGACCTCGTCCCCCTGGCCGACGATCCGGGCCACCTGCGCCCGTACCTCCTCGACCGTGATGTCGAGCGACTCGAGCACGCGCGCGGCCAGGCCCTCCTCCTCGCGCAGGAGCCCGAGCAGGATGTGCTCGGTGCCGATGTAGTTGTGCTTGAGCGCGCGGGCCTCGTCCTGGGCGAGGACGACCACCTGGCGCGCCCGCTCTGTGAAGCGCTCGAACACGGTAGGCCCAGTGTACCCGACCTCCTCAGGCGCACAGCAGCGCGTTCACAGGGTCTTTACGACCCGTAACCGAGCCGGCGCATTCGGCGTTGAGGCCTCGATGAGACGAACGAGGGCACTGCTCCTCTTCACGCTCGGCTACGCCGCGATGGCGCTCTTCGCCGCCTCGGTCGCCGCGGCGCCGGCGCTCCTCGCGTTCTCGGCGGCCGGATTCGTGCTGATGCGGCAGCCGGCCGAGCAGGATTGGGCCGACCGTGTCGCCGACGAGCTGGTCCGCGGGCGCTAGCCTCGCCGCCGTCCCCGGCGTAGACTGGCCCCAATCGAGCAGGAGGTTCGAGGATGCGCATCGTCGCCCTCACCGCTCGCAGGCTCAAGCCGGGCGCTTACGATGACTGGCGCAAGGCGTGGGAGCCCGACGAGTGGCCCGAAGGGATCAAGGCCTACGTCGTCCGCAACCTTGCCAATCCCGACGAGGTGATCGCCTTCGGCTTCGGGGATACGGACAGCGATCCGCGCGACAACACCGATTTCGCCGAGCAGGAACGGCGCCGCCAGGAGCGCATGGCACCGTTCATCGAATCGGTGATCGCCGACGGGACGTACGAGGTGCTGGAGGAAGTCGGCGCGGAGGCCGCCGTCTCCTAGGCCGGGTCCGGCGGTGTGAGGAGAGGACTCTCGGTACTCGCTCTGCTCGCGCTTCTCGCCGCGGATACGACGCGTGCGGCTCTCGCGCGTGATGCGCTCATCCGGCCGGGCGTCGGCATCGGGAAGGTCGAGCTCGGTATGACGCTCGCCCAGGTGCGTCGGGTCATGGGTCGGCACGACACGGGCACGAGCGAGCGGCGGGGCTTCGGCGTCCGGTACCTGGAGCTCGTCTGGGACAGAGGCCCGGAGGATTACTTCAGCGTCGGCCTGCTCGGGAGTCCGCGCAGGCTCCGAGTGGTGATCGTCTCCACGACGCGGCCGGCCGAGCGCACGGCCTCCGGCATCGGGCCCGGCACAGCGCTACGGCGATTGCTGCGCACCGTGCCCGGCCTGCGCTGCCGCGACGTCTTCCCCGCCGGCGGCGGAGTCCTCGTCCAGCGGGAATACGTCCTGACCGGCGGGCGCGGGCGCGAGACGGTGTTCGTGCCCGGGAAGTGGCGCTTCTACTGGCGCGATACGACGAAGCAGGTGGCGTACGTGATGGTGCGCGACCGAGGAGCATCCGGCCGGGTTCAGGCACGACCCTGCTAGACGTCAGCATCCCGTACTAGCCTGACGCGGGTGATCGTCGCGCACCTGGACCTCGACGCGTTCTTCGCCGCCGTGGAGGAGCTCGAGAACCCCGAGCTGCGGCGGGTTCCCCTCGTCGTCGGCGGCGACCCGCACGGGCGCGGGGTCGTGGCGACCGCGAACTACGAGGCCCGCAAGTACGGGATCCGCTCGGCGATGAGCTGCGCGGAGGCGCTGCGCCGCTGCCCGCACGCCGTGTTCGTCCGCTCGAACCACTCCCTCTATCGCACCTACTCGGACGCCGTGTGGGAGACGGTGGCCGGCGTCGTCCCGGCGATCGAGCGCGCGGGCCTCGACGAGGGCTACCTGGACCTGACCGACCTCGCTCCCGACTTCTCGCGCGCGCGTGTGCTGGTCCAGGCCGTGCAGACCGCCGTGCGCGGAGCCACCAGCCTGTCCTGCTCGCTCGGGGTCGGGACGTCCAAGGTCGTCGCCAAGGTGGCGAGCGACCGCCGAAAGCCGGGCGGGATCACGGTCGTCTCGCCGGGGCAGGAAGCCGCCTTCCTGGCTCCGTTCGACATCCGCCTCCTACCCGGGGTGGGCCCGCGCACCGAGGAGCGGCTACGCGGGCTCGGAATCGCCACGCTCGGCGCGCTCGCGGGCGTCTCCGACACGGACCTCCGCACCCTTCTGCCCGGCAAGCTCGGCCGCATGCTCCGCGAGCGTGCGCAGGGCATCGATCCGCGGCAGCTCGAGAGCGCCTCCCCGTCCATCTCGGTCAGCCATGAGGAGACGTTCGCCCGCGACATCGCCGACCGCGAGCAGCTGCACGACGAGCTGCGGCGGATGGCGGATCGGCTCGCGCGGCACATGGTCTCCTCGGGCCGCGCGGCGCGAACGGTGACGACGAAGGTGCGCTACCCGGACTTCTCGATTCGCAGCCGCTCGGCCTCCCTGCCGGTCGGCACCGACGATGCCGCTCGCATCGGGGAGCTCGCGTGCGCGCTGCTCGACCGCGCGCTTCGCGACCGCCCGGGCGCGCTGCGCCTCGTCGGAGTCAGCGTGTCGAACTTCGAGCCGTACCGGCAGCTCGTGCTGCCGCTGCCGCGCCCCTGACTACTCGGCCTGACGGAAGAAGGCGACGACCGCGGCCGCCGTCAGCAGCAGGATCTTGAGATCCAGCCAGAGGGAGAAGTTCTCGATGTAGTAGTTGTCCCACTCGGCCCGGTCCGCGATCGAGGACTGGCCGCGGAGGCCGTGCACCTGCGCCCAACCTGTGATGCCGGACTTGACGCGCAACCGCTCGTCGTAGCGGTACACCCAGCGTGTGAAC
>JBOHAW010000037.1:0-7239 GCA_050697975.1 Gaiellaceae bacterium | reverse complement strand
GCCCGTGCCCGCCGGCTGGCTCGACGCGCGCGTGGCCGGCGATGCGACCGTGCCCGTGCTCGCCGCCGGCGAGCCGCCCTCGCCGGAGCAGCTTGCCCTGCTCGCGCTCACGAACCGCTCGCTCGGCTCGCTCGTCCGCGTCGACCCGGCCCGCGCCGACGCGTCCACCGGCGCCGTCGCGGCGGCGGTCCCGGACGGTCTTGTCTTCGCCGTCAGGATCGAGCTCGCCGGCAGGACGATCGACGCCAACGGACTGGGAGCGCTCGTGGCGATCGACCCGCCCCCGCGGCTCGCGTTCGTCGTCTCGGGTCTGTATCCGGACGGATGGACGGGCGAGCGAACCGTCTACCGGCGTATCGGCGGCGCAGACGTGCCCGGCACCCTCGACCTGACGCTCGGCCGTCGCGCATGGACCGGGCCCGATGTCCCCGGAACGGTCGTCGTCCGGCAGGGAGGAAACGTCGTCGCCCGCTTCGTGATCCACGCCGGCGCCGAGCGCACCCTCTCGCTGACCGTGCCTCCGCCCCCGTTCGACGTCGAGATCACGGTCGAGCCGACGTTCTCGCCGGCGGACTTCGGTCTGCCCGATGCGCGCCGCCTGGGCGTGCAGGCCGTGTTCTCCTATCCGGGCGCAAGAGGCTGAAGAGGGGACGCGGGAGCGTGAGGACGAGCGCACCGGCGAGGTAGCCGAACAGCAGGACGTTCACGAGCTCGTCGTAGGGGAATCCCGCCAGGACGTCCTCCCACCACTCGCCGATCCCGAGCGGGAAGGCCGAGATCGACGCGCCCAGCCAGAGCGAGGCCAGCACCGAGGTGACCCCCAGCGCGGCGAACGGCACGGGCGCCTGCGGGTCGCGCGACCAGCGGAGGAGCTGCGGCAGCGTGAGGAGGCAGAATGCGAGGCGGTAGTTGTAGTTGTGGGCGAGCGCGTAGGTGCCGAGGAAGACACCGGCGCCGGCCCAGAAAAGATCCAGGTCGCGCTGCTCGCGCTCGGTTGCGGCCCCGGCCGCCGGCGAGCCGCGCCGGCGAGCGAGCGCGACGAGCCCGAGCGCGGCCAGGCTGCCCGCGACGAGGACGCCGATCCGGCCGGCGCCTTCGTCGCCGAGGATGCCGGCTCCGTACGAGAAGATGACGTCCTCGGGGACGAGCGCGCCGATTCTCCGGATGTCGTGGCGCGTGGCAAGCGCGTACACCGCGAAGGCTGCGGCGACGCCGCCGAGACCGAGCAGCAAGCGGCGCCGCGGCTGCCGCAGAAGCGGGCCCCACGCCAGCACCGGATAGAGCTTGAGCACGGCGGCGAGCAGCAACAGCCCGTGCGCTGCGGCGACTCCCGGCACCGAGCCGACCCGGAGGAGCAGCAGCCCGGCGACGACGATGGCGAAGACGAGTACATCCGGGTTCGCCCGCTCCACGCCGAGCAGCACGGCGGGCGAGCAGAGGGCGGCGGCGTAGACGAGCCCGTCACCGGGCCGGATCCGGCCGATCGCGGCGAAGACGGAGGCGACGAAGACGGCGACGAGGCCGGCGCCGAGAACGACCGTGTGCGCCTGACCGAGGCCGAGCGGCGCCGGAGCGAGCCAGATCCGCGGGTAGTTCATAGCCCGCCCGGCCGGATCGCACGGATTCGTCTCCACGACCTCGATTCCACGGCGCGCGCACTCCCACGCGGACGTGAAGAAGCGGAGATCGAGGAAGCCGAACCCGGTCCCGCCCGGCACGCCGAATCGCGGCCAGTACCAGTCGCGCAGGCCGAGCGCGAGCAGGAAGAGGCCGAGCCCGCCCGCGAGCACGAGCTGCCCGCCGAGATCGACGACCCGGGCGCGGGTCACGCGGCTCCCCGCTCCGGCCGCCAGCGGCCTCCACGCAGAAGCGGCAGCCCCGCGGCGATGTACGGGAAGAAGTTGAGCGCGTGCAGGACGAGCGCGTAGGACAGCGCCTCCGACTCGGAGATCCCGTACGCGCGGAGCGCGAGGACGGTCGCCGCCTCGAACACGCCGATCGCGCCGGGCGAGGACGGCAGGACGAGAGCGAGGTTGATCGTGATCACGACGAACAGCCCCGCGACGACCGAGAGGCCGAGGTCGAAGCCGAGCAGGACGAACCAGCTCGACACGCCGACGAGCAACCACGAGAGCACCGTCCACACGGCCGCGCTCACCGCGATCCGGGGGTGCCGCAGGCCGGCCAGACCTTGGGCGAGGTTGAGCGCACCTCCCTCGACGCGCGCCTGGCCGAGCAGCGGCACGCGCGAGAGCGGGCGCAGGACGACCTGGAGCGGGCGGGCGCCGTAGCGGGCGAAGACGACGACCGCTCCGAGGAGCCCGATCGCGAGGGCGACGAGGAGGATGG
Source organism: Gaiellaceae bacterium (assembly GCA_050697975.1). Taxonomy (GTDB): domain Bacteria; phylum Actinomycetota; class Thermoleophilia; order Gaiellales; family Gaiellaceae; genus JBOHAW01. The sequence goes on along the minus strand of JBOHAW010000037.1, from coordinate 4,890 downwards.
CGGCTGCCCGCAGCCAGGTCACCGGTGGGAGCCAGGGCAGGATCGCGAACAGGAGCAGGAGGAGCGCGAGCAGGTCGTAGACCCGCTCGAGCACGGCGGTCGCGGTGCTCTCGGCCCGCGACGTCCCGGCCCACCGGTGGAGCGCGACGATCCGCGCCGCCTCGCCCGCGCGGAGGGGAAGCACGCTGTTGAAGAAGTAGCCGATCAGGAGCGCGCGCGTGACCGCGCCGAGGGGCGGCCTCGTCGCCGGCGCGTAGAGCGACCACCAGCGCACGGCCCGGACGAAGACGGCGAGCGCGAGCACGAGGAACGCGGGGACGAGCCAGAGCTTGTCGCTCTCTCGCAGCGCGTCCAAGACGTCCCCGAGGTGGGCGTTCCGGACGGCGAGATACGTGAAGAACACCGTGACGGCGAGCCCGATCCAGAGGAGCGCCGAGCGCGCGGAGAGACGCACGGTGGGAGGCTACGCTGGAGAGCGGCGGGTGCGCCCGGCGACCGAATCCCAGGCGAGCGCGGCCAGGAAGCCGAGCAGGAGGCCGATCGCCCCGGCGACGACGAGCGAGTTGCGCCGGCTCTGCGCGGTCGCCTTGCGCGCCACCGCCGGCTCGAGCAGCCGGCCGCGCTCGACGTTCTCCGCGAGCGAGAGCAGCTGCTGCCGGTCGAGCGAGTCCTGCTGGACGACGCTGCGCCGCTGCTCGGCGAGCCCCGCGGTGGTGAGGATCACGAGCCGGTCGATGGCGGACAGCCCCTGCTCGCGCAGTGCGGCGTCGCTGGCGGCCAGGCGCTCGTCGATCGAGGCGAGCTCGGCCTCGGCCTGGTCGATCTGCGCCTCGAGCGCGGCGATCTTGGTGTCGACGTACCCCGAGATCCGCTTGACGACGATCTGGGCGAGAGCGTTGGCGGCCTCCGCGATCCGCCGCGGGGCCTTCCCCTGCACGCGGATGTTCACGAGCGGCGCCTGGCCGAGCCGGGGCACGTTCCCCGATGCCGCCTGGACGGAGATGCCCGCGCGCAGCTCGGCCGGGCGCAGCCCGGTCTCCCGGGCCACGCGGCGGACGACCGCCTCGTGCCTGACAACCTCGCGGATCGTGCTCGGGTTCGTCGACAGCCCCTGCACCTGCGCGCTGCCGCTCGGCGTCAGCGGCTCGCCCAGATACAGCAGCGCCTGGGCGCGGTAGACGTCCTCGCCGCCGAGCGAGAGCACGTAACCGAGCACGATGCCTGCGAGGAGGCCGGCGAGCGGGAGCCACCAGCGCGCGGCCACCGCGCTCGCGTAGCGGCCGAGGTCGACTTCCTGCTCGGCGTCGAGATCGGGCTCGGGGCGGCGGCTCATGAGGCGGCGACTCTAGACGACGCCCATCTCCACTGAGCGCGCAGCCCCTCCTCGAGCCCGACGCGCGGCTCCCAGCCGAGCTCGGTCCGGATCCGGGTCGTGTCGGCCCGCGTCCGCCGCTGGTCGCCGGGGACGGCCGGAGCCGGGCGCACGTCGAGCGAGCGGCCGGCGATCCGCTCGAGGACGGTTATCGCCTCGTTCAGGCTCGCCTCCGTCCCGCCGCCGACGTTGTAGAGCGAGCCGGTGGGCGCGCCCTCCATCGCCGTCACCGTGGCCGAGACGACGTCGGAGACGTACGTGAAGCCGCGCGACTGGTCGCCGTCGCCGTAGAGCTCGAACGCCCGCCCCTCCGCCAGCGCCGTGGCGATCCTCGTGAAGGCCATGTCCGGCCGCTGCCGGGGCCCGTACGCGTTGAAGTAGCGCAGCACGACCGCGTCGAGCTCGAAGCTGCGCCCGTACGCCCGCGCCAGGTGCTCGCAGTCGAGCTTCGTGATCCCGTACGGTGAGAGCGGCCGGGGCGTCGTCTCCTCGGGCGTCGGGTAGCGCTCCGCCTCGCCGTAGACGGAGGACGAGGAGGCGAAGACGACGCGGACACCGGCCCGCGCCGCCGCCTCGAAAAGCCGCTGGCTCGCGAGCACGTTGCGGCGCAGGTAGTGCCCGAAGACGTCGCCGAAGCTGCGCACGCCCGGTTGGCCGGCGAGGTGGAAGACGCCGTCCGCGCCGGCGAGCGCGGGGCCCAGGTCGTCCTGCGCCAGATCGAGCCGGAGGACGTCGAGGCCGGCGGCGTTCTCCTCCTTCAGCGCCGGGTCGTAGTAGTCGGTGAAGCAGTCGACGCCGACCACGGTGTGGCCGGCAGCCAGCAGCGCCTCGGCGAGGTGCGAGCCGATGAACCCGGCCGCGCCGGTGACGACGAGCTTGCTCATGCGGGCAGCACGAGGAAGCGGACGGTCAGGTAGACGGAGTCGAGGAGCAGGAGCAGCGTGGCGGCGAACACGAGCCTGCCCGCGCGGCGGACGGCGTCCAGCGCGAAGCCGCCGGCGACGGCGAGCGGCACGGCCGCGTCGAGCAGGTAGATCGCCTTGGTCGTGTCTCCGTCCTGGGCGGGGAAACGCTGCTGGAACAGGAGATACGAGAGCCCGAGCAGGAGCACCGGGCCCGTGACCGCGAGGAGGGGCGCCGAGCGCCGCCGGATTCCCTGCACGAGCAGCGCCGCGAAGCCGGCCGCCATCAGCAGCGAGGGCAGGACTCCCGCGACCGACTGGAGGGCCCGCGGCCGCTCGTCGCTCCGCTCGAGGCGCTCCGGCAGGTTGATCTGCTCGTAGGGGAGGTCGAAGTAGCGCCAGTAGTCGCCCCACCAGTCCGTGTACACCGTCGGCAGCAGCCGGTTGAGATAGTGCGGGGCGTACGGCTTCGTGAAGACGTCCGCGAGCGCGAGCCCGGTGTAGAACTCGGCCGGGCGCCGCTCGAGCAGCGGCTGCTCGGGCTCGGGCCGGTTGAACGCGAGCGGGCTCCCGTGCACGACCTGCTGGCGGACGAGCCACGGGGCCGCGATCGTCGCCGCGACAGCGAGCAGCGCGCCGGCCGTCCGCAGCATGCGCGGGTCGCGGCCGAACCTCCACCCCGCCGCGAGCGCGAGGCAGAGGGCAACCGCGACGGGCAGGGCCCAGGTTCGCGTCAAGGAGGCCAGGCCGATCAGCACCCCGGCGAGGGCCCCGGCCGCGAGGCCGCCGCGCTGCCTCGCGAGCGTGCGGACGACGACGTACAGCGCGGCCATCGCCAGCAGCGTGGCCACGGGCTCCGGGTGGTACATGACGGTCGCCCGGACGAGGACCGGCGTCAGCGCCGCGAAGGCGAGCGCGGCGAGCTGCACCGTGCGCGAGCGCGGGAAGAGCTCGCGTGCGAGCAGGAATGACAGGAGGACGACCCCGAGGCTTGCGACGACGTTCAGCGCCTGCACCGCCTGGTGCGGATCGGCGGGCCAGCCGACGCCGGCGGAGACGGCCTGCGCGCCGGCCGCGAGGGCGAAGAAGAACGGCGGCGTGTGCCAGACGTCGGTCTCGGCCGGCGTCGGCAGGCGCAGGTCGCGCTGGATCACGTCCGCGTAGAGCGAGTTGTGCCAGGCGTCGTAGCCGCGGATCCAGTCGTACTGCGCGGCGTCCCAGGCGGCGAGCGCGACGAAGCCGCCGAGCATGCTGGCGACCGCGAGCGGATACGCGCTGTGGGCGAGACCCGCCCGGACCAGCGCCCGCAGCCGGGACCAGGCCAGCGGCGTCGGCGATGCGTGAGCCGCCTCCGCCATGAACTACCCTGGCTCGCCGGCGACGGGCTCGGGCAGCTCCTCGGCGAAGGGCTCGAGCGTCCCGTCGCCGTCGGCGGTCAGACAGAGGTGCGAGAAGAAGCGCGTCATCACCACGCCCTCGCGGAAGTCGCCGACCCTCGGCTCCGGCCGCTCGCCGGCCGCGAGCGCCAGCGCGAGGTCCGGATAGCGGCTGCCGGCGGCGAGCGGGAGCGGGAAGGCGCCGCCGAAGCGCGGGTTCACGTCCGTCACCTCGTATCGCCCGCTGGGCTCGCGGAAGCACTGCACGTTCGCCGGCCCCCAGATCGGGAGCGCCTCGGCGACCGAGCGTCCGACCTCGATCAGCTCCCAGTCCTTGACGGTCATGCCCTTGATCGACTCGCCGCCCTTCGACTCGATCATCGTGCGCGGGATCGCGTTCAGGCACCGGCCCTCGAAGTCGCAGAAGACGTCGATCGAGAACTCCTCGCCCGCGCAGACGGCCTGCACCATCGAGTCGACGGTCGTGTAGCGCAGGAAGAAGTCGAGCTCGGCGCGGTCGCGGGCGCGGTAGATGTGCCGCGAGCCGAACCCCTCCCGCGCCTTCACCAGCACCGGGAAGGGCACGTCCTCGGGCAGGTCCTCGGGGAGCCACGTCGGCGGCGAGGCGATGCCGCGCTCCTCGAAGAGCCCGTGCGCGAGATACTTGTCGCCGACGCGCCGCACGACCTCGGCGTCGGACAGCAGCACGGGAACGCCGAGCTCGTCTCTGTGCTCGGCGAGCACGGCGTGGTCGAGGTCGGTGAGCGGCACGACGAGGCGCACGTCGTGGGCGAGCACGAGGTCGCGCAGAACGGGGACGTACGCCGGGTCGGCGACGCGCGGCACGAGCGCGTGGCGGTCGGCGTGATAGAGCGCGGGCGCGAGCGTGTTGATGTCCGTGGCGATCGTCGTCGCGTCGGCGCGCCCGAACGCCGAGACGATGTCCACGCGCTGGCCCGCGCAGGTGAAGAGCACCGCCGTCACGGCCAGGGAGCGTACCGGGCGCCGCGGCGCGGCAGGCAGGATGGAGGGGTGCTGCTGCGTCTGGCCCTTCTCGCCCTCGCCGCGTGGCTCGGGCTCTGCGCCTTCCTGTTCCTCTGGCCGCACGAGGACGCGCCCCGGCTGGCGGACGCGGTCGTCGTGCTCTCCGGCGGGCGGAAGTTCAGGCTCGAGAAGGGGCTCGAGCTGATGCGCCGGAACGTGGCGGACGTGCTCGTGATCTCGGACGGTCGAGCCAACG
>JBOHAW010000036.1:0-4025 GCA_050697975.1 Gaiellaceae bacterium | reverse complement strand
CACTCGAACAGGTCGCCGATGTCGGCGCGGCCGTCGCGCGGCGGCGCCGGCGGGCCGGTCGGCGCGCCGTTCGCGGCCTCGTAGTTCGCGCAGCCCGGCGTCGCCGTGTCGAACCGGTGGTTCACGGACGCGAGGGTTGGCAGCCCGTGCAGGCGCTCGAGGAACTTCAGCGTCGACGTGAGGTCGTAGACCGCCGGCTCGAGGTGCGACTTCTTCGCGTACGGGCGAGATCACCCAGGTCGGGATGCGGATGCCGAGGCCGAACGCGTCGACCTGCGGCGGTGGCACGTGCTCGAAGTAGCCGCCGTGCTCGTCCCAGCCCCTCGCGTAGCTCGGGATGATGAACGACACCTGCGGCAACCTGCCGCGCCTCAGGTCGTTCCGAGGCCGCGCCGCGAGCAGACCTCGGCTTACAAAAAGCAGCCGGGTAGTTTACAAAGAGGATTCACACTGTCAAGGGCGGTTGTCCCGAGACGGTTTCAGGCGAGCCCCGGCACCTCCTCCAGCTCCTCCGCGCGCCGGCCGCGCGCGCGCCACCAGTTGATCTCGGCGCCGAAGACGATCACGTTCGCGACGAGGTAGAGCCAGACGAGGAGCAGGGCGGGGCTGCCGAAGGTGCGCAGGGCCGGGTTCAGCCTCGAGAAGCCGATGTAGACCGGCAGGGCCTGGAAGCTGGCCTCGAGCAGGACGGTCGCGAACACGGCGCCCGGAAGCACCTCGCGCAGCGTGAGTCGCACGTTCGTGAGCAGGTAGTACACGGACATCAGGAAGACGAAGACGCCGAGCGTCGAGATCGCGATCGACAGGACCGCGGCCACGTCGGGGTTCCCGATGAAGCCCGTTGCGTAGCGGCGCAGCACGGCGGCTCCGACCGAGCCGACGAGCAGGGCGACGAAGAGGGTCACGAGCGAGCCGACCATCAGGCCGACCGCGATCGCCTTCCCGTGCAGGAAGCGCCGGTTCGGGCGGTCGTAGACGATGTTGAACGCGGACTCGAGGGCGCTGAAGAGCGACAGCGACGTCCAGAGCAGGAAGCCCCCGCCGATCAGCCCGAGCGTCGCGGCGTTGCCCTGGACGCTGCGGACGAGCTCGACGATCTGCGCGATCGGGATGCCGGGGAGCGCCCGCTTCAGCTCGGTGACGAGGAACGTGGACTCGTCGGGCCGCTCCGCCAGCCCGAGCAGCGAGAGCGAGAGAAAGGTCAGCGGGACGAAGGCCAGCAGCGCGAAGTAGGCGATCATCGCCGCCAGGTGCGTACCGCGGTCGGCGAAGAACTTCTCGATCGGCTGGCGCACGAAGCCGGAGTATGGCTGTGTTAGCTTCCGCGTCGATGGATCCGGCGCAGGCGCTCGCAGACCTGATGGAGATCTCGTCCCAGGTGGACGCGGCCGTCCTGCTCGGAAACGCCGGCGAGGTGACGGTCTCGTCGGGCACGGCCGACGAGGCGGGTCAGGCGCTCGCGCAGGCCGCGCGCGAGCTGCTCGAGGCGGCTGCGGACGTGCGGGCGGAGGGCGCCGAGCAGGCGGTGACGCAGCTCGAGGCCGCCACCCGCGGCGGCAGCGTGTTCGTCGTCCGGGACGGCACGCACGTGATCGCCGCCACGACCGCGGCCTCACCGACGGTGGGGCTCGTCTTCTACGACCTGAAGACGTGTCTGCGGTCGCTCGCAGGCGGCGGTGAGGCCAAGCCCAAGGCGCGGCGTTCGAAGGTCTCGAACGCGAAGGCGGAAGGCGGCGATGAGGCGGCGTAGCCTCGTCGTCGGCCTCCTCGCCGGGCTCGCTGCCGTCGTGCTCCTCCGCCGCCAGCGCTCGGCCCGCGGCGAGCACGTCGACCTCTACTACGAGGACGGCTCGATGGTCTCGCTCGAGAACGGCGCGCCCGACGCGCAGCGGCTGCTGGGGCTCGCGCGCGAAGCTCTGCGGACCGCGCAGCGGTAGCCCGCGTGGACGACGACGAGCTGCGCGCCGCCCTGCGCGAGCACGCGCTGCTCGAGGGCGACTTCGTCCTTCGCTCCGGCCGGCGCTCCCGCTACTACCTCGACAAGTACCGCTTCGAGACCCTGCCGGAGCTGCTGGCGCCGCTCGGCGACCGCATCGCCGCCGCCGTGCACGAGGCCGATCCCGAGACGACGCGGCTGGCAGGGCCCGAGCTCGGCGCCGTGGCGCTCGCCGCGGCGGCCTCGCTCTCGTCCGGACTGCCGTTCCTGATCGTCCGCGGCGCCGCGAAGGCCCACGGCACCGGCAACCGGATCGAGGGCGCCTTCGCGCCTGGCGAGCGGGTGTGCCTGGTCGAGGACGTCGTCACCTCGGGCGGCGCCGCGCTGGAGGCCGTGGAGGCGCTCCGCGCAGCCGGTCTCGAGTGCCGGACGGCGGTCTGCGTGGTCGATCGCGAGGAGGGCGGCGTGGACGCTCTCGCGCGCCGCGCCGTGCGATTGCGCCCCCTCTTTCGCGCCGCCGAGCTGCTCTAGGCAACGAAAAGCGCCGCAAACCCGCATGGTTGAGCCGATTCCAGAAGCCTGCTAGGGTCTTGCGCCAGGTTTGCGTACACACGACAGGGAGGGGAGATCGTGACCAAGCAGGAGTTTGTGGGTCAGGTGGCGTCGAAGAGCGGGCTGTCGCAGCGTGACGCTGCGAAGGCTGTGGACGCATTCCTGGACTCGATCACGGAGACGCTCAGGAAGCGCGACTCCGTGACCTTCACAGGCTTCGGGAAGTTCTCGACGGCCTACCGCGCCGCGCGCGAGGGCGTCAATCCGCGGAACCCGAGCCAGAAGGTGCAGATCGCGGCCGCGAACGTGCCGAAGTTCTCTGCGGGCAGCGGCCTCAAGTCGGCAGTCAAGGGCGGCTAGCGCCGGCTTCGCCCGAACGTCTGCGACAGGGTTCGAAGAGGGGTCGCACGCGCGGCCCTTCTTCAGCGGTTGCTGGCGAACATACGTTCGTCTAGAGTCGGGCCATGCAACTGGCGTTCGACTCGGCCGACCGTCTCGTCGAGCTCGTCGAGGAGCGGCGCGGCGCCGTGCCGGCCGGGGAGGCGGCGCGGCGGCTGTTCGCGCTCGCGCACGCCCCCGAGGCGCTCGCGCGGAGCCTGCTCGCCGACGTCGTCGACGGCGACGCGCGGCTCGCGTGGCGGGGCGGCGGCGTCGGCCTCGCCGATCCGCCCGGCGCCTCGCTCCCGCTCGAGCAGGCCACGTACCTCGTCGTCGATCTCGAGACGACGGGGCTCTCGCCCGGCCGGTCTCGCATCTGCGAGATCGGCGCTGTGCGCGTGGCCGAGCTCGAGGTGGGCGAGACCTTCCAGACGCTCGTCGATCCCGGCGGGCCGCTGCCGGTCGCGATCGGCGCGCTGACCGGCCTCTCCGACGTCGAGCTCCGGCGCGCCCCGCCCGCGGCGGCGGCCGTGCGGCGTCTCCTCGCCTTCGCCGGCGATGCCGTCCTCGTCGCGCACAACGCACGCTTCGACCTCGGGTTCCTCGACCGCGAGGTCGACCGCCTGACCGGCCGCCGGCTGGCGGCGCCCGTCGTCGACACCGTCTGGCTCGCCCGCCGCCTGCTCGCCGGTCGCATCGCCCGGGTCGGGTTGGCCTCGCTCGCGCACTTCTTCGGCGTCTCCGTGCAGCCCTGCCACCGCGCGCTGCCCGACGCGCAGGCGACGGCCGAGATCCTGCTCGCGCTGATCGGCCTCGCCCAGGAGCGCGGCGCGACCACCGTGGCCGACCTCTGCGACCTGGCCGCGCCCAGGGCGCGGCGCGTCTACGGAAAGCGCTCGCTCGCCTTCGGGGCGCCGACGCGCCCAGGCGTCTACCTCTTCCGCGACCGGCACGACGCGGTCCTGTATGTCGGCCGCGCCCGCGACCTTCGCGCCCGCCTGCGCTCGTACTTCCGCTCGGAGCGGCAGCGGCCGGCGGTCGAAGCCGCGCTCGGTGCCGTCGAGCGCATCGAGTGGCGCGTGCTCGGCTCCGAGCTCGAAGCGGCGCTCGAAGAGCTCCGGCTCATCCGCGAGCTGCGCCCGCCGGCGAACGTGCGCGC
>JBOHAW010000035.1:0-5850 GCA_050697975.1 Gaiellaceae bacterium | reverse complement strand
GCGCGGCCTCGAGCTGGGGCGAGAGGCCTTCGACGAACCCGTCGTCGGCCGCCTCTCGCGGCTCGGTGGCGGCGTAGGTGCCCTCGCGGCGCCGGCGGCGCTCCTCGGAGCGAAAGTGGTCGAGTGCGGCGCTGCGCGCGATCTGGCAAAGCCACGTCTTCGCGCTCCCGCGTCGCGGATCGAAGCGGCGCCAGATCCTGAGCGCGCGCTCGAAGGTGGCGGCCGTCAGATCCTCGGCGGCGCCGCGGTCGCCGGTCAGGTAGACCAGGTACGCGTGAACGTCGTCCAGGTGAGCCTCGGCCGCGGCGGCGAAGCTGAGCGTCTGACGGCCGACGGCGGGTCGGGAAAGGGACGTCGTCACCACGTGCACAACCCTTGTACGGCACCGCGTCCCGTCACCGTCACAGGCCGACCTTGGAACAACCCGGCTCCTTGCTCCCTCAATGGCATCTGGCGGAGCCTGCGTCGCGGAAGTGCCGGCCCGGGACGGGCACGAAGCGCCAGCTGTACCCGTCCGCCTCGAGCCGCAGGACGAGCACGCCGTACGTCACGAAGTTGCGGACCTGGCTCAGCGTCAGCGGGACGAACACGGGCCGCAGGCTGCGGCCGCCCGTTCCGACCACGAACTCGCGGAGCCCGCGCCTCGGGTCGAGCTTGCCGGCCGGCGTCTGCGGGCGGAACCGCTCGTAGTGGTGGTCGTGTCCGGCGAGGACGACGTCGGCGCCGGCGGCGTACAGCGCCCGCCAGAGGTCGGCCAGCGTCCCGGTGCTCCCGTGCAGACCCGAGCTGAAGCGCGGGTGGTGCGAGTAGGCAAGGGTGCAGCGCGCCGGGTGCGCGGCGAGGTCGGCACGGAGCCAGCGCTCCTGCGGCGAGCCCGACCGGCAGCCCCCGGCCTGGGAGCAATTGCTGTTCAGCACGACGACGTGCCAGGCGCCGAGGTCGTAGCTGTAGTAGCCGCGGGGAGGCCCGGCGGCCGCTCCGAAGTAGCGGAAGTAGCCCGCGGCGCCGGCCGTCTCGTACTCGTGGTTGCCGGGGGCCGGGCGCGTGCGGCCGCGGTGCCGGCCCCAGGACGGCGCGTAGCAGCGGGCGAACTCCGCGTCGGTGCCGCGCTCGTACGCGGCGTCGCCGAGCACGGCCACGGTCCCGGCAAGACCGTCGAGGAGCCGTGCCGTCGCCTCGTCGCGATCGGAGGAGCACGAGGCGATGTCCCCCGCGGCGATCAACGTGGCCACCGGGGCGCTGCCGGCGTCCGGGCGCGCCGAGGCCTGAGCGGCCAGCGCGAGAACCGCGGCAAGAGCGAGGACGACGGTGCGGGGCACCACCGACTCAGAATAGGCGACGCCTCACTCAGCTACGCTCGCGCCGTGCCCGCGCGCGCGAGAGGGGCGATCTGCCTCGCCATGCTCCTGGCCGGCTGCGGTGGCGCCGACGAGAGCAGCTCGCCGGCGACCTCCGCCCCGCCTCCGCCGCCCATGCCGAGGTCGACCGTCTCGGAGACGCAGACGCGGCAGCCCGAGCAGACCGCGCTCTCCGTCTACTTCCTGCGCGACGGGCAGATCGCGGCCGCCCGCCGGACGGTGGCCGGCACCGAGGCTGTCGCCCGCGCGGCGCTCGAGGCGCTGATCGACGGGCCGACCGCCCGCGAGCGCGAGGCCGGCCTCGTCACGAGCGTGTCGCGCGGCCTCGCGTTCGAGCGGCTGGAGGTCGCAGACGGCGCCGCGCGCGTCGATTTCTCAGGTGGGCGCTGCCCGTCGATCGCCCAGGTCGTCTACACGCTCACCCAGTTCTCGACCGTGCAGCGCGTGACGGGCAACTGCATCCCGGATGCGGAGTACCCGCAGGGCCTCGCGCGCGCCGACCTCGAGGACGTGACGCCGCCGATCTTCGTCGAGTCGCCGACCGTGCACGAGGAGGTGTCGAGCCCCGTGCGGATCCGCGGCACGGCGAACACGTTCGAGGCGGTCTTCGTCGTCAACCTGACCGACTGGGACGGGCGCATCGTGGCGGAGCAGATCGTCACCGCCACCTCGGGCTCTGGAGACCGCGGAACGTTCGACGTCACGGTCCCGTTCGAGGTCGACCGGCCGGGAGGGGCGCTGGTCGTGTTCGAGCGCTCCGCCGAGGACGGCTCGCAGATCCACGTGATCGAGATTCCGCTGCGGCTCAAGCCCTAGGCGCTAGCGAAAGAGGTCGCGCTCCGGGGGCATGACGAGGTCGCGCGCGGCGCCGTCGCCGACGAGCTCGAGACCCCGGACGATCGCCACCGGGATGCCGGCGAGCTTGCCCATCACGAGCTCGGCCGCGCCCGCGATCTCGTCGGCGACGGCGATCGAGGTCGCGTGCAGCTCGTAGCCGGCGCGGTCGCGCTGCCCGCTCAGATCGACCAGGACCGGCAGGCCGGCGGCACCGATCGCGACGTCCGTCGTCCCCTGCCGCCAGGCGCGCCCGAAGGAATCGGTCACGAGCACGCCCACGGTCCTGCCCGTGCGCTCGCGCAGACCCTCCCGGAGCCCGGCCGCCGAGGCGTCGGGATCGAGCGGGAGCAGGACGACCATTCCGGGTGCGGGCGCGTTCGAGGCGTCGACCCCGGCGGAGGCGCAGACGAAGCCGTGCCTCGTCTCGGCGATCACGAGGGCGCCGCGGCGGCGCACGATCCGGACCGCCTCCCGGAGCACCGCCTCCACGTGGCGCGGATCGTGCTCGGCGGCGGTCGCCTCGGCCTCGGCGGACGGTTCCACGTCGTCCAGACGAACGACGCGACCTTCGGCCTTGGACACCGCCTTCTGCGCCACGACGACCACGTCCCCGTCCTCCAGCTCGGCGCGGGCGGCGATCAGCTCGGCCAGGTCGTCCCCCTCGCCGACCTCGGGCATCCCCTCGACGGGGATCACTCGAACCTCCCTCACGGCAACCCGGTCACGCGCATGCCCGCATGGGCCTTGTACCGCCGGTTGAGGTTGACGATCACCGCGGTCAGGCCCTCGAGCGTCCGCGCGCCCGCCAGCGGGCCCGCGTCGAGTGCGCGGCCGGAGACGAGCTTCGACGCCAGCTCGAGCGCGAGCTCCTTCGCGGTCGGGTCGTCGGCGCAGACGAACGCGTCCTCGTCCGGCGGCTCCGCGGCGCCCAGGTTGGCCGCGGCAAGCGAGTGCAGGCCGGCGGCGACGGGCGCGTCCAGGCGCTCAGCCACCCGCTCGGCGAGCGAGGTCGGTTGGGGGGCCGGGCGCACGCCGTCCTTCGAGAACGCGAGCTCGGAGCCGACGCACAGGACGGGAGTCGAGCCGATCGCCTCCGCGAGCTCGCCGGCGGTCTCGAGTAGGGCGTCGGCCTTCACCGCCAGCACGACGAGATCGGCTGCCCGCACGGCCTCCTCGTTCGCAGAGCCGGCGACACCCAGCTCCGCCGCGACGGCTTGGGCACGCCCGTGGTCGCGCGAGCCGACGATCACGTCCTCGCCTGCTTCACGCAACCGCACGGCGAGCGCGCGGCCGAAGCTACCCGTCCCGCCGACGACGGCGATCCTCATACGCCGACCAGCCCGACGGCGACCTCCGCCAGCCGCCGCTGCGCCTCGGCGTCCCGCATCAGCGTGCGCGTCACGATCGGACGGACGCCGAGTGCGGCCACGGCTTCGGCGCCGTCGTCATCGGCTTCGTCGAGCACGAGCGCGTCGATCAGGCCGGAGTAGCAGCCTGCGACGTGTGCGGGCGTCGTGCCGCCGGCCAGCCGTGCGAGCATCCGGTCGGCCGGACCCTTCACGGCCCGGCCGCCGACCAGCGGACTGACGCTGACGGCGGGCGCGCGGCGCCGCACGAGCGCGTCGCGCACGGCGCCGACGGCGAGGATCGGTCCGATGCTCACGTAGGGGTTGCTCGGCGCGAGCACGATCAGCTCGGACGCGTCGAGGGCCTCGACGACGCCCGGCGCCGGGCGGGCGCTCTCGGCGCCGCGGTACTCGACGGCGTCGACCTCGTCCCGATGGCCGCGGGCGACGAACCATTCCTGGAAGGCGAACGTGCCGGCCGGCGTCGCCAGCCACGTGCGCACGGGGTCGTCGGTGGCCGGCAGCAGCGCAGGCCGCAGACCGAGCCGTGTTGCGAGCGCGGCCGTGACCGCCGACAGGGACTCGCCACGCCCCATGGCCTGGGTGCGCACGAGATGGAGTCCGAGGTCCAGGTCGCCGAGCCGGAACCAGCTCTCGCCGCCGAGCTCCGCGGCACTCGAGAGCGCGTTCCAGCTCTCGCCGGCGCGACCCCACCCGCGCTCCTCGTCGGCGAGCCCGGCCAGTGCGTAGAGGATCGAGTCGAGGTCGGGCGAGACGTGCAGCCCCAGCACCTCGACGTCGTCCCCGACGTTGCCCACGATCGTGAGGTGGTCGGGCTCGACGACCTCGACGAGTCCCCGGAGGAAGCGCGCGCCTCCCACGCCCCCGGAGAGCGCGACCACCTTCACGCGGCGAGGCCGAGCGCCGAGATCGCGGCCTGAGTCCGGGGGCCGGCACGGAGGCCGACTCGCTGCAGGTCCGCGAGCGTGTCGACATCGTCGGCGAGGTTCGGAATCGTGGCCGACACGGCCTCGAGCCCGAGACCGGCGGCCCGCGCGCGGAAGCGGTCCGCGCTGCCCGGCCCGTAGAGCGGCGCGAAGCTCTGCGCCGCCGACAGGCCAAGCGCGTTCGTCGTCCCGTCCCTGGCCGCAACGAGCGCCATCCCGGCGGCCGGCATCGCCCGGAGGAGCGAGCGGAGGTCGCGCGGCACCGCGCACGGTAGGTCGGCGTTGACGACGAGGATCGGACCGTCGTCGGCCTCCGCGAGCGCCGCCGCGACCGCCGCTCCCTGCCCGCCACCGGGATCCGCCAGCGGGCGGACGTCGAGCTCGCGCGCGAGGGCGATCGCCTCCGCGTCCTCGGTCACCAGCGTCGTCCGGCCGACGCGCGCACACGCCGCGAGCAGGTCGCCGAGCATGGCCAGCGCGAGCTCGGCGCGCGCACGCTCCGGCACGGGCGTCAGGCGCAGCTTCGCTCCCGAGCCGCGGAAGGGTACGACGATCGACGCCATCTGTCCGGGAGACTAGCGAGGGATGACCGACGCGACGGCGCTCGACAACCAGGCAATCGCAGACAAGCTCGAGGCCTTCGCGGCGCTGCTCGAGCTCGCCGGAGCCGGGTACTACACCGCCCGGGCGTACCGCCGTGCCGCCGAGCTGATCCGCAGCACGCCCGCGCCGGTGGCCGAGCTCGTGCGGGCAGGCTCCGTGCGCGAGCTGCGCGGCATCGGGTCGGGGATCGAGACGCGCCTGCGCGAGCTCGTCGACACGGGCGAGATCGCGGAGCTGGCGGAGCTCGAACGCACCCACGCGCCCGAGCTCGTCGGGCTCGGACACCTGCTGGGGGTGGCGCCGAAGCGCATGCTCGAGATCGGACGGACGCTGGACGTGCGTACTGCCCGGGAGCTCCGCGCCGCCGCCGCGGCGGGAAGGCTCACGACCGTGCCGGGCATCGGCCCGAAGACGGAACGAAAGCTGCGGGAGCGGCTGGAGCGCTCGGAGCGGCCACGGCCTCGACGCGGACTCCTGCTCAACCGGGCCTGGGCGCTGGCCGCCGGAATCGCCGACGCGCTGGGTGGAGAGGTGGCGGGGCATCCCCGGCGCTGGCGGGACTCGTGCGAGCGCTTCGCGGTCGTGTGCGCGGCGGACGAGGCGCGACCTGTGCTCGACGCCTTCGAGCGGCTGCCGCAGATCGTGTCGGTGCTCCAGCGCAGCGAGCGCGGCGCGCTCGGTGTCACGGTCGAGGGCGTGCCCGTCGAGGTCGCGGTCGCCGAGCCGGGTCGCTTCGGGAACGAGCTCGTCCGCGCGACC
>JBOHAW010000034.1:0-11714 GCA_050697975.1 Gaiellaceae bacterium | reverse complement strand
GCAGAAGCTCGTCGACACGGGCGGTCGGGTGGAGCGCTTCCAGCGCCGGCTCGAGAAGGCCGGCAGCGCGCGCCGCGGCTAGCCTCGCGATGAAAATTACGTACGGGGGTCAGGCCGTCCTCGAGGGCGTGATGATGCGCAGCCCGTCGAACTGGGCACTCGCCGTGCGCAAGCCCGACGGCGAGATCGCGGAGCTCAACCGGCCGATTCGCAGCCCGATGGCGCGCCATCCCGCCTTCCGCCTGCCGGTCGTTCGCGGCGTGATCGCGCTCGGCGAGTCGCTCGCGATCGGCTTCCGGGCCCTCGCGATCTCGGCGAACTACGCGGCGCAGGAGGAAGGGGACGACGGCGAGGTCTCGACCGAGCTCTCGCGCGGCAGCCTCATCTTCGCATTCGCGCTCGCGATCGGCTTCGCGGTCATGCTCTTCAAGGTCACGCCCGCGCTGCTCACGAGCTGGCTGCCGATCGACACGACGGGCGTGTTCGTCGTCGTCGAGGGCCTGATCCGCGTGACGATCTTCATCCTCTACCTGGCGCTGATCTCGCTCCTGCCCGACCTGCGCCGCGTCTTCCAGTACCACGGCGCCGAGCACAAGGCGATCAACGCGCTCGAGGCCGGCGAGGAGCTGACGCCCGAGCGTGTCCAGCGCTTCAGCTTGATCCACCCGCGCTGCGGCACCGCCTTCCTGCTCTGGGTGATGGTGATCGCGATCTTCGTCTTCGCCTTCGTCGGTCAGCCGGTCTGGTACTGGCTGATCGCGAGCCGCATCCTGCTCCTGCCCGTGATCGCCGGCATCGCGTACGAGTTGATCCGCTTCGCCGGCAAGCAGTCCGGGAACCGCCTCCTGATGACGCTGCTCGCGCCCGGCCTCTGGCTGCAGCGGCTCACCACGCGCGAGCCGACGCTCGACCAGGTCGAGGTCTCGATTCGCGCGCTCGAGGAGGTTCTCCGCCTCGAGGGCCTCTCGCCCGAAGAGCGCAGGGTCGAGGTCATGGCCTAGTGCCCCGAGTTCGGCGGACCGCCGACGTGGTCTGGGAGGGCAACGCGGCGCGCGGCAAGGGAACGATCTCGGGGCGCAGCGGCGGGCTCGACGCGCTGCCGTTCTCCGAGCCGGCGCGGATCGGCGAGCCGGAGGGCAACACGAGCCCGGAGGAGCTGCTCGCCGCGGCGCATGCCGGCTGCTACGCGATGTCGCTCGCGGCCGAGCTCAGCAGGGCCGGTACGCCGCCCGAGCGTCTGGCGGTGACCGCCACCTGCACGCTCGACGAGGTCGAGGGCGCCGGCCACCGCGTCGTCGCGATGGAGCTCGAAGCGCGCGGCAGCGTCCCCGGGATCGACGCGGATGCGTTCGGGCAGGCGGCGCGGGCGGCCGACGAGGGCTGCACGTTCTCGGCGCTCGTGAAGGCGAGCGCCCGCGTCTCGATCGACGCACAACTCGACTAGGAAGGGAGAGAGAGAAAGAGATGGCGACCGAGCGGCGCGCCGAGGTCACGTGGAGCGGCGACCTGATGAGCGGGGAGGGCACGATCGAGAGCGTCGGCAGCGGCGCGTTCGGCCCCCTTCAGGTGACCTGGTCCTCGCGGGCGGAGGACCCCGCCGGCCGGACGAGTCCGGAGGAGTTGATCGCGGCCGCCCACGCGTCGTGCTTCGCGATGGCCCTCTCGCACGGGCTGGCGCAGACCGGCCGTGCGCCGGAGAGCGTGTCCGTCGCCGCCACGGTGACGTTCGTCCCGGGGACGGGGATCACATCGTCGGCGCTCGACGTCGAGGCCACCGTGCCGGGCAGCGACGAGGCGGCGTTCCGGCAGGCGGCGGAGGAGGCGAAGGACGGGTGCCCGGTCTCCCAGGCGCTGAAGGGGAACGTCGAGCTGAGCGTGCGCGCGCGCCTGCGGTCCGGCTAGGCGACCGGGCTCAGCTCGCCGCTCACGACGTCGTATACGAAACCGGCGGCGCGGTAGCTCTCCGGCAGGAGCGGCGACTCCTCGATCGTACGCAGGCTCGCGCGCACGCGCGCGGCCGGGTCCGGGAACGGCAGGAAGTCGACGTCGTCCGCCTCGCCGCCGAGCCGGCCCCGCAGCTCGTCGTTCGAGAACTTCGTCATCGCGCAGTCGGTGTGCGCGATCACGAGCGCCTCCTCCGTGCCGAGCAGATGGTGCGAGATCACGAGCGACCGGAGCGCGTCGGCGGTGACGATGCCGCCCGCGTTCCGGACGACGTGCGCGTCGCCGACGCGGAGTCCGAGGAAACGCGCCGGGTCGAGGCGGGCGTCCATGCACGTGACCACGGCGAACTTCCGCGCCGGGAGGATGGCGAAGCTGCCCGGGTCGAACGCCTGGCTGAAGCGCCTGTTCGCCGTCAGGATCTCGTCGCGGACCGGCATCCGGCCTCCCTTCGCCGCTCGTGGTGGAGGGTGAAACCTACGCGGTCTCGCCCCTCGGTCAAAGTACCCTGTACGCGCGATGGCCGCATTCGAGCAACTCCTGGACGAGCTGGAGCGCTCATACCGCGAGACGCAGGAGCGGATGAGCGATCCCTCCGTCTACAACGACCACCGCGAGGCGGCGGAGGTCGGCCGGCGCCTGAAGGAGCTCGAAGGCCCCTTCAAGCTCGCGAAGGACTGGCGGGACATGCACGCCGACGCCGACGCGGCGAAGGCCGACCCGGATCTCCGGGAGCTGCTGCCCGAGATCGAGGGGCGGCTCGCCCAGCTCGAGGAGGAGCTCAAGCTGGCGCTCGTCGAGGCCGACCCGGCCGACCGCAAGGACGTGATCGTCGAGGTGCGCCAGGGCGTGGGCGGCGACGAGGCGGCCCTCTGGGCCGGCGACGTGTACCGGATGCTGACGCGCTATGCCGAGCGCCGCGGCTTCAAGACCGAGGATCTGTCCGCGAGCCCGAGCGAGACGGGCGGCTTCAAGGAGGTGACGTTCGCGGTCAAGGGCGACGGCGCCTACTCGGTCTTCAAGTGGGAGGGCGGCACGCATCGCGTCCAGCGCGTGCCCGAGACGGAGTCGCAGGGCCGGATCCACACCTCCACCGCGACCGTCGCGGTGATGCCCGAGGCGGAGGAGGTCGAGGTCGAGATCGATCCGAACGAGCTCAAGATCGACGTCTACCGCTCGACCGGGCCCGGCGGGCAGAGCGTGAACACGACCGACTCGGCCGTGCGCATCACGCATCTCCCAACCGGACTCGTCGTGGCCATGCAGGACGAGAAGTCGCAGCTGCAGAACAAGACGAAGGCCCTGCGCGTGCTCCGCGCGCGGCTGTTCGAGCTCGAGCGCGAGCGCCAGCAGGCCGTGCTGTCGCAGGCCCGCCGCTCGCAGATCGGCGGCGGCGAGCGTGCCGAGAAGATCCGCACCTACAACTTCCCCGAGAACCGCCTTACCGACCATCGCATCAAGCTCACCGCCCACCAGCTGGACAAGATCCTCGGCGGCGAGCTGGACGAGTTCACGGAGGCCTTGACGGCCGAGGATCGCCGCCGGGGGCTCGAAGCCGCCGGGACCTGAGTACTTACTTCTGCTAACGTATGTACATGGGTGTGCGCATTGTTCAGATCGGAGTTCGCGACTTGCAGCAGCGGCTGTCATTCATCCTCGACCGCGCCTCGAAAGGTGACCTGGTGCGCGTCACGTCGCGAGGGCGAGCGAAGGCCTTGATCCTGCCCCCGTCCGCAGAGCCGTTGGTGGCGATCATGTGGGACAAGATTCGCGACGAGGCTCGGGCCGAGCAAGGGATTCGCGAAGGCTGGATCCGGCCGCGCGTGATCGACGAAATGCCGGAGATCCCCGAGCACGGCTCCAAAGGCAAGATCACGACTGCCGAGGCACTCGGAGCCGATCGGGACGAGTGACCGTCTACGTCGACTCGAGCGCGCTCCTGAAGCTCTACATCGAGGAGGACTCGAGCTCAGACGCGCGTGAGATTCTGCTCATCTCGTCTCAATGGGTCACAGCGATGCACACGCTGGTAGAGGTGCGTAGGGCGCTGACGCGCATTCTCGAGGGTGACGCGCTTTCGGAGGCCAAGAACCGCTTCACCGAGCATTGGCAGAGGATGGAGGTCGTCGAACTCGACGAAGCGACCTGCGAGCGAGCGGCCGAGTTTGCAGAGCGTACCGGTGTGCGAACGCTCGATGCGCTTCACCTCGGTGCGGCGGATCGAGTGGGAGGCGGCGCTCTCGCCCTCGCGACCTTCGATACTCGCCAGGCCGAGGCTGCTCGCAGCCTGGGCTGGAGCGTTCTGGGCGCCTGACGGTCCGCACGGTGCTGGCGCGCGCCGCGGATCATCTGGCGCGGTGCGGGATCGAGACGCCGAGGCTCGACGCCGAGCTCCTGCTCGGGCACGCCGTGGGGCTCACGCGGGTCGAGCTCTACACAGGTCACGACCGGCCCCTGGTCGACGCGGAGCTCGCGGGCTTCCGCGAGCTCGTTCGCCGCCGCGGCCGCCGCGAGCCGCTCGCCTACATCCTCGGCGAGTGGGGCTTCCGCCGGCTGACGCTCAGGGTCGACCGCCGGGCTCTGATCCCGCGGCCGGAGACCGAGATGCTCGTGGAGCGATGCCTGGCGCGCCTGGCCGGGCTCGAGCGACCCAACGTTCTCGACGTCGGCGTGGGCTGCGGGGCGATCGCGCTCGCGCTCGTCGACGAGCATCCGGGAGCGCGCGTCACCGGAGTCGACTCCTCCGAGGAGGCGCTCGCCCTCGCGGGCGAGAACGCCGAGCGCACCGGCCTCGAGGTCGAGCTCCGGCGCGCGGGCTTCGAGGCGGCCGAGGGCGAGTGGGACCTCGTCGTCTCGAATCCGCCCTACGTCGCTCCGGCCGACTTCGCCGCGCTCCAGCCCGAGATCCGCGACTGGGAGCCGCGCGTGGCACTCGTGGGCGAGGGGCTGCACGCGGAGCTCGCCCGTCGTGTCCGCTCCGGCTGGCTCGTGCTCGAGGTCGGCGACGGCCAGGCGCCGGACGTGGCCGCGGCGCTCCGTGGGCTCGCCTTCACCGAGGTTACGATCAGCCCCGACTTGACCGGGCGCGAGCGTGTGGTCGAAGGGCGGCGGACGTGACCGAAGCGCTGCGTACGGCCGACGGCCGTGCGCTCGCGTACCGGCGCACGGGCGACGGCCCGGCGCTCGTCTGCCATCCCGGCGGGCCCGGTTTCTCGTCGCTCTACTTCGGCGACCTGGCCGGCCTCGGCGAGCGCCTCTCGCTGGTGCTCTTGAACCCGCGCGGCACCGACGGCTCAGACCGCCCGTCCGATGCCCGCGCCTATGCGATCGCCGACTACGTCCGGGACCTCGAGGAGCTGCGCGCGCACCTCGGACTCGAGCGGATGCACCTGCTCGGCCACTCGCACGGGGGCGTCGTCGCGATGGCCTACGCGGCCGCCTACCCGGCGCGACTCGACCGGCTCGTGCTCGCGAGCACGCTGCCGCGCTTCGCCGAGGCGCAGCAGGCGGCGATGGTGCAGGGGATGGAGCGGCGCCGGGACGAGCCGTGGTACGACGACGCCCGGGCGGCGCTCGAGGCCGAGCAGGCGGGCGAGTTCGGCAGCGACGAGGAGCTGGGCGACCTCGCCCTGCGCGAGTTCCCCTTCTACTTCGCCCGCTACGGCGACGCGGAGCGCGCGTACCTCGAGACCCTGCGGGACCACGTGCCCAACGGCGACGCGCTCCAGCTCTTCAACAACGAGATCTTCCTCACGTACGACCTGCGCCCGGACCTCGCGCACGTGCACGCGCCCACGCTCGTGATCACCGGCGAGGACGACTTCATCACGGGCCCGGACTGCGCCGCGGAGATCGCCGACGCCATCGCCGGAACGGAGACTGTCGTGCTCCCCGGGACGGGGCACTTCCTCTTCGTCGAGGCGCGGGAGCGCTTTCGCGACGAGGTCTGGCGCTTCCTCGGAGTCGCATGATCGAGGACATCGTCGGCGCGATCCGCGCGGGCGAGCCCGTGCTGCTGCCGATGGACACGGTCTACGGCCTGTGCGCCGACCCGTACCGAAGCGATGCCGCTCGCCGCCTCTACCGCGTGAAGCAGCGGGACGAGCTGGAGCCGATCGCCTTCCTTGCCGGCGACCTGGAGCTGCTGCTCGAATGCGTGCCGGAGCTGCGCGGGCGGAGCGGGACGATCGCTCGCGCCCTCCTGCCGGGGCCGTACACGCTCGTGTTCCCGAACCCGGCCCGCCGCTACCGCTGGCTGACCGGCGGCCGGCCCGACACGATCGGCGTGCGCGTCCCCGACCTTCGCGGCGACGCGCGGGCCGTGCTCGACCGGGTCGGCGCCCTCGCCGCGACGAGCGCGAACCTCTCCGGCGGGCCGGACCCGGCCCGGCTCGCCGACGTCCCGCAGGAGCTTCGGGCGGCCGCGGGAGCCGAGCTCGACGGCGGCGAGCTGCCCGGCGTGCCCTCGACCGTGCTCGACTTCACGGGGCCGGAGCCGCGTGTCCTGCGGGAGGGCGCCGCGCCTGGCCGGGAGGCGCTGGAACGGAGCGCGCACGCCGTCGCCTGATCCGGGGCGGCGAGTACGATGCCCGGAAACCGGGGAAGGAGGCCGCCACCATGGCCGTCGCGCAGGAAACCGTCCAGCACCTCCGCAGCGCGGGGCTCGAGTCCGTCGACCCCGACATCGCCACGCTGCTCGGCCGCGAGCTGGACCGGCAGCGCGGCCAGATCGAGCTGATCGCGTCGGAGAACTTCACCTGGCCGAGCGTGCTCGAGGCGATCGGCAGCGTGCCGACGAACAAGTACGCGGAGGGCTACCCGGGCAAGCGCTACTACGGCGGCTGCGAGGTCGTGGACGAGATCGAGTCGGCCGCGATCGAGCGCGCGAAGTCGCTGTTCGGCGCCGACCATGCGAACGTCCAGCCGCACGCGGGCGCGCAGGCGAACATGGCGGCCTACTTCGCGGCGCTCCAGCCCGGCGACACGATCCTCTCGTTGCGCCTCGACCACGGCGGTCATCTGACGCACGGGCTCAAGGTCAACTTCTCCGGCAAGCTCTACACGATCGTCGGCTACGGGGTCGACCGCGAGACGAATCTCGTCGACTACGACGAGGTGCTGCGGCTCGCGAAGGAGCACCGGCCACGGCTGATCGTCTGCGGCGGCTCCGCCTATCCACGCACCGTCGCGGCCGATCGGTTCCGCGAGATCGCCGACGAGGTCGGCGCGCTCCTGATGTGCGACATGGCCCACTTCGCCGGGCTCGTCGCCGCCGGCCTGCACCCGAACCCGGTGCCGCACTGCGACTTCGTCACGTCCACGACGCACAAGACCCTCGCCGGCCCGCGCTCGGGATTCGTCCTCTGCCGGGAGGAGCACGCGCAGGCGGTCGACCGGGCCGTCTTCCCCGGCATGCAGGGCGGACCACTCGTGCACGCGATCGCGGCCAAGGCGACCTGCTTCCGCATTGCCGCGTCGGAGGCCTTCCGCGACTACCAGGCCCAGGTGCGCTCGGGCGCCGACGTGCTGGCGGAGACGCTGCAGGAGGGCGGTCTCGACATCCTCACCGGCGGCACCGACACGCACCTGCTCCAGGTCGACCTGCGTCGCACGGACTGGACGGGCAAGGACGCCGAGGAGCGTCTGCACGACGTCAAGATCACGGTCAACCGCAACACGGTCCCGTTCGACGAGCGTCCGCCCACGGTCGCGTCCGGGGTCCGCGTCGGCACGCCCGCTGCCGCGATGCGCGGCTTCGACGAGGACGACTTCCGCGAGGTCGGGCGAATCATCGCCGAGGCGCTGGCCGAGCGGCCCGACCTGGGCGCGCTCGCCGCACGCAGCACGGCGCTCTGCGAGAAGCGCCCGCTCTACCCCGGCTTCCGCGGCTTCTGCTCGTACGTCGCATGAGCGTCGTCACGCAGCGCCTCACCGAGGTCACGCACCCGCTCGTCCAGCACAAGCTCTCGTACCTGCGCGACCGGGACACGCCGACGGTGCACTTTCGCAAGCTCGTGAACGAGCTCACGCTGCTCCTCACGTACGAGGCGACGAAGGACTTCCCGACCGAGCCGGTCGAGATCGAGACGCCGCTCGAGACGATGGAGGCGCAGCGCATCTCGGGCAAGAAGGTCGCCGTGTGCCCGGTCCTGCGCGCGGGAGTGGGGATGCTCGAGGGCGTGCTCTCGCTCATCTCGAGCGCGCG
The DNA here is from genome assembly GCA_050697975.1 of Gaiellaceae bacterium. Classification (GTDB taxonomy): domain Bacteria; phylum Actinomycetota; class Thermoleophilia; order Gaiellales; family Gaiellaceae; genus JBOHAW01. Next base: position 3,568 of record JBOHAW010000034.1, on the reverse strand, counting down.
GGTGGGATTCATCGGGCTCTACCGCGACGAGGAGACGCTGGAACCGGTCGAGTACTACGTCAAGCTGCCCGACGATCTCGCCGAGCGGGACGCGATCGTGCTGGACCCGATGCTCGCCACGGGCAACTCGAGCGCCGCCGCGATCGCGTCCGTGAAGGAGGCGGGGGCGCGCTCGGTCACGCTCGTTTGCCTCGTCGCCGCGCCGGTCGGGATCGAGCGCGTCCATGCCGACCATCCCGACGTCCACATCGTGTGCGCGGCGGTCGACCGGGCGCTGAACGAGAAGGGGTACATCGTGCCGGGCCTGGGCGACGCCGGAGACCGGCTGTACGGCACGAAGTAGACGGCGTTGGACGAGCTGCGCGCGAATCCCGAGGTGGTGTGGGGCTTCTTGCTGGCGCTCGCCGTCGTGCTCGTGCTCACGCCCGCGGTCGGTCGCGTCGGGCGGATCCTCGGGATCGTGGACGAGCCCGGCGAGCGCCGGCGCCTCCACGTCCGCCCGATCCCGCGCCTGGGCGGGATCGCCCTCTTCCTCGGTATCTTCGTGCCGGCGCTCGCCTTCCTCGCGGTCGGCGGCCCCTATCGCGGGATCCTGCTCGGCGCGGCGATCGCGGTCACGGTCGGGGTCGTCGACGACTTCCGCGGCCTGCCCTGGTGGGCGAAGCTCGGCGGGCAGTCGGGGGCGGCTCTCGTCGCGATCGGCTTCGGGGTCGCGATCGACCGCTTCACGTTCCCGCTGCTCGGCATCCAGTCGCTCCCGGGCTGGCTGGGCGTCCCGGCGACCCTCGTCTGGATCGTGGCCATGATGAACATGGTCAACTTCCTCGACGGGCTCGACGGGCTCGCCGCGGGGATCTGCGGGATCGCCGGCGCGACCTTCGCCGTGATCGCGCTCTCGCTCGGGAAGCCCGAGGCCGCCGTCCTGTCGGCGATCGTCGCCGGCGCGTGCGCCGGCTTCCTCCGCCACAACTTCTACCCGGCTCGGATCTTCATGGGCGACTCCGGCGCCATGCTGCTCGGCTTCGTGCTCGCCACGCTCGCGATCCAGGGCCTCCTGAAGACGGCCGCGACCGTCGCCCTCTTCTTCCCGCTGCTCGTGCTCGCGATCCCGATCATCGACACGTCGTTCGTGGTCGCGCGGCGGCTCAAGCACCGCGAGAAGATCTACGTCGCCGACCAGGGGCACCTCCACCACCGCTTCCTGCGCCGCGGGTACTCGCAGCGGCGTACGACCCTGACGATGTACGCCTGGTGCGCGGCGCTCGCGCTCGCGGCGCTCGCGACGCGCTTCGTGCCCTTTCGGGAGCACGGCGTCTGGCACCTCTGGCCGACGCTGCTCGCGGCCTCGATCGGCCTGGTCGCGGTAGCGGTCTCGATCTACGTCATCTACCTGCTGGAGATCGTCAAGCTCGCAAGTCCGCGCCTCCGGCGCCGCGAGCGGGATGTGCGCGAGCGGCGATCGGCCTGATCAGGCGCGCTCGAGCAGCGTCCAGCCGCTCTCGCGCATCGCCCACGCTTTCCAGCCGGGCGCGCCGGTCCGGTGCTCGCGGTCGACGACGACCCAGTCGAGACCTTCGCGCCGGGCGGCGTCGAGCGGATTCCGCTCCGGGAGCCGCACGAGCCGGCGGCCGAGCGTGGGGCCGTAGAGAGGATAGACCCAGGCGTCGGGGCCCAGCCGGTAGCCGACCGCGGCATCGTCCGGGATCGCGCGCTCGACGAGGGCGAGCGTCGTCTCCATCTCCGGACGGACGAGGCCGTACGCCTCCGAGCGGGCGAGCGTCCAGATCGGCGGCGAGGTGCCGTGGCTCACGGGCGTCGGCTTCGCCTCGTTGCGCGCGAGCGCGAGCGTCAGGAAGACGGCGCCGAAAACGGCTGCCCCGCCGGCCACGAGGCGCCAGCGGTAGAGCCAGGCTGCGAGCGGCAGCGTGAGCGCGACCGGCAGGATCATGAAGCGGCCGAGCCAGTCGTTGTACCGGTAGGCGAGCGCGACCTCGAGCACGAACAGCGGCAGGGCGAGCGCGAGCACGCGGTGCTCGCGCGGAATGCGCCGGAGGGCGCCTGCGACGAGGAAGGCGAGGCTGAGCGGGAGCACGAGGAGGGCCCCGAGCGGCCCGAAGAAGGAGACGTCCTCGTGCGCGCGCGTGCTCGGGATGACGAAGAACGGGGTCGAGGTCGACTCGACCGGCGACCACTCGATCCCGAGGCCGTCGAACAGGAAGATCCCGGCGTTCTGGAGCGTGACGAGGATCCGGATGTCCGCCTCGTAGCCGGACAGGTCGACGAAGCGCCAGAGCACGCGGGCGACGGTCGACACCGTGCCCGGCACGGTGCGGTCGGGCGCGAACGCCGTCACCTCCGCGGCATGGCTGAGCGGTCTCCCCTCGTGCAGCACGTTCGCGACGTAGCCCCATGAGCCGACTGCGGCGAACGCGCACGCGCTCGTCGCCGCGAGGAGAGCCAGCCGGCGGCGCGGCAGCGTCGCGAGCGCGAGCAGGGCGAGGACGGGGAGGGCGAAGACGGCGGTCAGCTTCGTCCCGAGCGCGAGCCCGACGGCGAGGCCCGCCAGCGCGAGGTCGACGCGGCTCCGTCCGAGGATGAAGTACGCGGCCGCGACGACCGCGGCGGTGACGACGAGGTCGTTCTGCGTGGTCGTCGACTGGAGCGCGACCTGGCTCAGGGTGGCGAAGAGGAGCGCCCCGAACAGCGCCGCCGGCCGGTCGAAGCCGAGACGGCGGCCGATCCCGAAGATGCCGACCAGGAGCGCGAGTTGGGCCACGAGCTGCGGCAGCGCGGCCAGGGTGTCGCGTCCGAGGAAGACGAGGGAGTAGAGGATCTGGATCTCAGCGTTCGGCGGGAAGACGTTCTCGCGCGCGCTCGCCGCGGGGTGGTACTCCACGGCGCCGCTCTGGTACCAGGCCGCCGCCCGCGAGAGGTGGTAGGTCATCGAGTCCCAGTTGTTCGGAGGCGCGATCACGCCGACGACCGCCTCGAAGACGATCGCGGCGACGACCACGAGGCCGAGCCCGGCGACGACCGGATGCCGCCGCAGCGCACGCCGGGAGAGCTCGGGCCGGGCGGGCACGGGCCGGCCGCGCCGGAGCCAGACCCAGGCGGCGCCGCCGAGCAGCACCGCTTCGCCGAGCAGGAATCCCGCCCGCCCGACGGCGTGGAAGGCCGAGAGCGCCTCCGCGAGCACGACGATCTCGGCCGCGGCGGCCAGGTACGAGGCGAGGAGCGTCCCGGTCCACGAGAGCCGGAGGGCGAACGCGGCGGCGAGGGCGGTGAGCGCGAGGGCAGTCGCGGCAACGAGGAAGAGCGCCATCGCTCCTTTGTCGGAAGCCGCGCCCAGTCGCCTTAGGGCTTATCCCGGTTGGCAGGGACCCGGGGTTTGACCTCGAAGCCTTCTTCGTCATCGACGAAGGAGGCGACGATGGGTCTTGTGTCTAGGGACGACGCTTGGCGGATGCCGGATTGGTTGTGGGAGCGGATCGAGCCGCTCTTGCCGGAGCGGCCCGCGCACCCGCTCGGCTGCCACAACCCGCGCGTGCCCGACCGGGATGCGATGGAC
>JBOHAW010000033.1:0-3684 GCA_050697975.1 Gaiellaceae bacterium | reverse complement strand
CGCCCGAGCTCATCGGCCTCGACCCGCGCGATCAGGAGGCGATCGATTCCCTGATGATCGAGCTCGATGGCACGCCCAACAAGGCCAAGCTCGGCGCCAACGCGATCCTCGGCGTCTCCATGGCCGTCGCACGTGCCGCGGCCGAGGCCGCGGGCCTTCCGCTCTTCCTCTACCTCGGGGGAGTGGGTGCCAGGACGCTGCCCGTGCCGATGATGAACGTGATCAACGGCGGCGCCCACGCCCAGAACTCGATCGACTTCCAGGAGTTCATGGTCGTCCCCGTCGGCGCCGGCTCCTTCTCGGAGGCGATGCAGATCGGCGCCGAGACGTTTCACTCGCTTCGGGCGCTCCTGCACGAGCGGGGCCTCGCCACCGCGGTGGGGGACGAGGGCGGCTTCGCCCCCGACCTGCCCTCCGCGGAGGTCGCGATCGAGGCTGTCCTGGAGGCGGCCGAGCGGGTCGGCCACCGCGACCGCGTCGCAATCGCGCTCGACCCCGCCTCGAGCGAGTTCTTCGACGGCGAGTACGGGGTCGAGGGCCGCATGCTCGACTCGGCCGCGCTGATCGATCTCTACGGCTCGCTGACCGACCGCTTCCCGATCGTCTCGATCGAGGACGCGCTGGCCGAGGAGGAGTGGGAGGCATGGGGCACGCTGACCGAGCGACTGGGCGACCGGCTCCAGCTCGTTGGCGACGACCTTTTCGTCACGAACGTCGAGCGGCTCCGGCGCGGCATCGACACGAACGTCGCGAACGCGATCCTCGTCAAGGTCAACCAGATCGGGACGCTCACGGAGACGCTCGACGCGATCTCCCTGGCACGCGACAGCGGCTACGCCGCGGTAATCTCGCACCGGTCGGGTGAGACGGAGGACACGACGATCGCCGACCTCGCAGTGGCGACGAACGCCGGTCAGATCAAGACCGGTGCCCCCTCACGCACCGACCGGGTGGCCAAGTACAACCAGCTGTTGCGCATCGAGGAGGAGCTTGGCGACTCGGCCGTGTATCCCGGCTGGGACGCCTTTCCCCGCGCGCGCCGCTGAGCCGTTTGGCCGACCCCCGCGCCGCCGGTACGGTAGAGGGGGATGACCGCCGAAACGCGCCGCACGAAGATCGTCGCCACGATCGGCCCCGCCTCGTCCGAACCGGACATGGTGGCCGCGCTCGTGGAGGCCGGCATGGACGGAGCACGACTCAACTTCTCGCACGGCTCGCACGACGACCACGCCGAGCGCGCTCGCGTCGTGCGCGAGGTGCAGGCCGACGCCGGGCGGCCGCTCGCGCTGATCGCGGACCTCCAGGGCCCCAAGCTCCGCCTCGGCGACCTCCCGACTCCGATCACGCTCGTGAAGGGCGAGGAAGTCGTCGTCTGCAGCGCGGAGATGTCCACGAACGACGACCTGCCCGTCAGCCCGTCGGTGATCGGCGACGTCCTGCAGCCCGGCCACGACGTCCTCATCGACGACGGCCACGTGCGCCTGAAGGTGAACGCGGTCGAGCGCGGCCGCGCGCGCTGTGAGGTCGTCGTCGGCGGGGTCGTGTCCTCGCACAAGGGCGTGAACCTGCCGGGCGTGCCGATTCCGATCCCGTCGATCACGCGCAAGGACGTGGCCGACCTGGAGCACGCCCTCGAGCTCGGCGTGGACTTCGTCGCGCTCTCCTTCGTGCGCTCGGCGTCCGACGTGCGGGATCTCCGCCGCCTGATCGAGGACGCCGGCTCGACCGCCTACGTGATCGCGAAGATCGAGAAGGCCGAGGCCGTCGACGCGCTCGACGAGGTACTGGCCGAGACCGACGCAGCCATGGTCGCGCGCGGCGATCTCGGCGTCGAGATCGGCCCCGCCGCCGTGCCGCTGCTCCAGAAGCGGATCATCCTGCGCTGCCTGCAGCGGGGCGTGCCGGTGATCACAGCCACGCAGATGCTGGAGATGATGATCCACCAGCCCGAGCCGACCCGCGCGGAAGCGAGCGACGTGGCCAATGCGATTCTCGACGGGACGTCCGCCGTGATGCTCTCGGGCGAGACCGCCATGGGCGAGTACCCGATCGAAGCGGTAGAGACCATGGATCGCATCGCGCGTGCCGTCGAGCCGAGCCTGGGCTACCGGCACGAGATCCCGGACGCGAGCGACGAGCCGACGATCGGCTACGCGATGTCGAACGCCGCCTGCGACCTCGCCGAGGCGCTCGTGGCGAAGGCGATCCTCGTGCCGACGTTCACCGGACGGACGGCGTCCGCCGTCGCACGGCTTCGCCCCAGGCGGCCCGTGATCGGGCTCACCCACCATCGCTACTCGCTCCAGCACATGGCGCTCGAGTGGGGGATCACGCCGATCGAGATCCCCGAGTGCAGCAACGTCGAGGAGCTCTGGCAGACGTCGATCGACGCGGCACGCGCGAGCGGCATGATCGCCTCCGGCGACCGCATCGTGATCACCGCTGGAACGGCAGTGAACATCCCGGGCTCGACGAACGTGATCAAGGTGGACATCGCCTAGCACCCAGAAGCGGGCAGCATCACCTGAAGGGGCACTAGGAGGAGTCGGGCGGCGCCTGCGCGAACCAGGCTCCGTGGCTGCTCGCCGATCCCGACGGCCTCCCCGGTCGAGCCTCCTGCGGCGCTGGCTCGCCGTCGGCGCGCTCGGCTTCGTGGCGTTCCTCTACCTGCAGCCGCTGCGCACGTACCTCGAAACCCGGGACACCCTCGCCCGCAGGAGCGCCGAGGTGCGCCTGCTCGAGGCACAGAAGCGAACGCTCGAGCGCCGGCTCGACGGTCAGACGAGCACCGCGGCGCTTGTCCGCGAGGCGCGCCGCCTCGGCTACGTCAAGCCCGGCGAGCGGCTGTTTATCGTCAAGGGCATTCCGGCCTGGCGCCAGGTGCAGTCCAGGACCGCCAGTACGATCGGAGGCGATGGACGATGACCGCGCCGTCGTGCACCGCCAGCTGGGACGCCCGCCGCGGGCGTTCCGCCGCGTCGTTCGCCGGTGCCCGTTCGGGCTGCCGGCGGTCACCGAGCAGGCGCCGTACGACGACGCCGGCGAGCCCTTTCCGACCAGCTACTACCTGACCTGCCCGCACCTCGTGGCCGCCGTCGCGCGCGTGGAGGCTGCCGGCGGGGTAGAGCGCTGGGGCGAGGCGGCCGCGCGCGATCCCGAGCTGGCCGTCAGCGTCGAGCGCGCCGCGACGGAGCAGCGAGCCCTGCGCCGCGAGCTCGCGCAGGGCCGAACCGGGCGCGACGGCGGCGCCTCGCTCGAGCTCGGGATCGGTGGAGCGGCTCGTCCGGCGCGGCTCAAGTGCCTGCACGCCCACGCGGCCTTCGCGCTCGCCCGGCCGGGGTACGAGCTTGGCGAGCGGATCCTGGCCGAGCTCGATCCGCTCTGGCCCGCGTCGTGCTGCACGGGTTCCTCCGCCGGCGCGGAGGACCCTAGAGAGCACGGCAAGCCGTCCCCTTGATGCCCAATTAGAGTTTTCCGGCCATGGCGGAAAACTCTGTCGAGAGCGCACGGTGGGACTGGGAGGAGAGCCATCGCCGGCTCGCGCGCGAGGCTCCGCACCGGGAGCACCACGAGCGGCTGCTCGAGCAGGTCGAGGCGGTGACGGCCGAGCTGCGCCGCCGGGTCGGGCAGACCTTCACGCTGGCCGAGCTCGCCGACGCCTATGCGGACGCCGAGCGGTGGAGC
>JBOHAW010000032.1:0-3761 GCA_050697975.1 Gaiellaceae bacterium | reverse complement strand
TCGAGGAGGTGATCGCGGAGCATCCGGTGCTGCTGAACCGCGCTCCGACGCTGCACCGCCTCGGCATCCAGGCGTTCGAGCCGGTGCTGGTCGAGGGCAAGGCGATCCAGGTGCACCCGCTCGTCTGCCACGCCTTCAACGCCGACTTCGACGGCGACCAGATGGCCGTGCACCTGCCCCTGTCTGCGGAGGCGCAGGCCGAGGCCCGCGTGCTGATGCTGTCCTCGAACAACATCCTCTCGCCCGCGCACGGGCGGCCGCTCGCCACGCCGAGCAAGGACATGGTGCTGGGCGTCTACTACCTGAGTTACTCGGAGACCGATCTGGCGAGCGCAGGGATCGAGGATTTCGACTCCCGGCCGCCGCGCTTCGGGTCGGAGGAGGAGGTCGAGTTCGCCGTCGATGCGGAGCAGGTCGCGCTCCAGCAGCCGATCGAGTACCGCTGGGAGGGCGAGCTGATCCTCACGACGCCCGGGCGCGTGATCTTCAACGCCGAGATCGAGCGCGCACTCGTGGAGGCGGTCGGCGGCGCCGACGGCGGGCCTGCGAAGCACGCGTTCGTCAACCGCACGCTCGCGAAGCGCGAGATGGACGCCTTCCTCCTCGAGCTGTCGGACCGCTACGGCGCACACACGATCGCGACCGTGCTCGACAAGGTGAAGCTGCTCGGCTTCCACTACGCGACCCAGGCCGGCATCACGATCTCGAAGAACGACATCGTCGTGCCGCCCGACAAGGAGGAGATCCTCGAGGGCTTCGAGAAGCGCGTCGGTGAGGTCGAGCGGCAGTACGAGCGCGGCCTCATCACCGAGGAGGAGCGCCACGAGTCGATCGTCAACATCTGGACGGAGGCCACGGACGAGGTCGCCGACGCGATGGAGCGGACGCTCCGCAAGTTGAACCCGATCTACATGATGGCCAACTCGGGCGCCCGCGGCTCGATGAAGCAGATCCGGCAGCTCGCCGGCATGCGCGGCCTGATGGCCAACCCGAAGGGCGAGATCATCGAGCGCCCGATCAAGGCGAACTTCATGGAAGGCCTGTCGGTGCTCGAGTACTTCATCTCCACGCACGGCGCCCGCAAGGGGCTCGCCGACACGGCGTTGCGGACGGCCGACTCCGGCTATCTCACCCGCCGCCTGGTCGACGTCTCGCAGGACGTGATCATCCGCGACGAGGACTGCGGCACCGAGGAGCACATCGACCTGCCGATTCACGTGCCCGAGGGCCTGAACAAGAGCCTCTACGCCCGCATCCTGGCCGTGGACTTCTACAAGCCGCTCGCGAGCGGCAAGCCTGGCAAGACGAAGCTGGCCGACAAGGGCGAGGAGATCACGGTGATCAGGCTCCGCGAGATCCTCGACGGGCTCGGCGACGCAGAGGTCGCGACCTTGCCGGTGCGCTCGGTGCTCAAGTGCCGCAGCGAGTACGGCGTGTGCCAGCGCTGCTACGGCATCTTCCTCGCTACCGGCAACCTCTGCGACATCGGCGACGCCGTCGGCATCATCGCGGCCCAGTCGATCGGCGAGCCCGGCACCCAGCTGACGATGCGCACGTTCCACACGGGCGGCGTCGCCGGCGCGGACATCACGCACGGCCTGCCTCGCGTGGTCGAGATCTTCGAGGCGCGGAACCCGAAGGGCGCCGCACGGCTGGCAGAGATCGGCGGTCGTGTCGACGTCGAGGACACCGAGCGGGGCCCCAAGGTCACGATCGTCCCGGACGGCGTCGACGAGAACGGCGAGCCGCTGCCCGAGAAGGAGTACGCCCTCCCGCGCCGCACCCGCCTGCTCGTCACGAAGGGGCAGGTCGTCGAGCCCGGCGACGCCTTGCACGAGGGCTCGCTCGCACCGGCTGAGCTGCTCGCCCTCAAGGGCTCGACCGCGACCGAGCTGTACCTCGTCGGCGAGGTGCAGAAGGTCTACAAGTCCCAGGGCGTGGACATCCACGACAAGCACATCGAGCTGATCGTTCGCCAGATGCTGAAGAAGGTGCGCGTGGACAACGCGGGCGACACCGACCTGCTTCCCGGCCAGCTCGTGGACAAGGTGGTGTACGAGCGCGAGAACGTACGCATGAAGAAGGAGAAGAAGGAGCAGGCGACCTTCGAGCCGCTGATCCTCGGCATCACGAAGGCGTCGCTCGCGACCGAGTCGTTCCTCTCGGCCGCGTCCTTCCAGGAGACGACCAAGGTGCTCACGGACGCCTCGATCGAGGGCAAGGTCGACCACCTGCTCGGGCTGAAGGAGAACGTGATCATCGGGAAGCTGATCCCGGCCGCGACGGGCCTGAAGCGATACCGCCAGATCGACATCGGCCCCTCGGAGAAGGTGCCCGTGTCGATGTACACGCGGCCGGAGACCGAGGCCGAGCTGCTCGCGGCGCTCGAGGAGATCGGCTCGGACGGCGGCGAGCTCGACCTCGGCGCGCTCGGGCTCGATTTCGGCGGCGCTCCCGAGACGAACGGCGAGCCCCCGCCGCGCAGCTCCATCGAGGCCGAGGAGATCCCCGAGATCGACTCGCCTCTGGACGGCGAGTCGTAAGCACTCCGTGAACGGGACGGAGCCCGGCTAACCCCGGGCTCCGTCCCGCGTCTCTGGTACAAGTGAGTGGGGTCGCAGTCGTGAAGAAGCTTCTGCTCGTCCTGGCAGCCTGCGTGGCAGCGCTCGCGCTGCCCGGGCAGGCGCGTGCGATCGGCCAGTGCGGCGTCCCCAGCTCGGGGGCGCTCTGGATCGACTTCGGCACGCCCGCGCTCGAGCGCGTCTTCACCCGTCCCGGCCTGATCCTCGGCGTCTCGACCGGCGAGTTCCCGGCGCGGCTGCGCTCCGCGGGCGTGAAGACGGTCTACTGGGACATGCACCTCAACCGCCGCATCGGGACGCCCTCGGCTCCGGCCGATCCGGGTCTGATCCGCGACCGCGCGAACAGGCTGTTCGACTTCGCAGCCGTCCAGAGCGGCTGCGAGAAGCCGCTGATCGCGCTCAACGAGCTCTTCGGCTCCCACCTGGAGACCCCGTGGACGGCGACGAACGCCCGCTACCGGGAGAACGTGCTCGTGCTGCTGCGCACGCTCGCCGAGCGTGGCGCCCGCCCGTTCCTGCTCGTCTCGAGGCTGCCGTTCACCGAGGGCGAAGCCGCCGACTGGTGGCGCGAGGCCGCGAAGTACGCCGATCTCGTGCGCGAGGTGTACTTCGGCGCCCCGTCGCTCTACAAGCTGGGGCCGATCGTCGCGAGCAGGCGGTTGCGCACGGCGATGCGCCGCTCGGTCGAGGCCTTCACCGAGATCGGCATCCCCGCGTCGAAAGTCGGGATCGTGCTCGGCTTCCAGACGGCCAGGGGGAAGGGGGGTCGCGAGGGGCTCGAGCCGTCGCAGGCCTGGTTCGAGGTCGTCAAGTGGCAGGCGCTCGCCGCGCGCCAGATCGCGGTCGAGACGGGGATCGCGTCGGTCTGGTCCTGGGGCTGGGCGTCCTACAGCGCCGCCGCGCAGGATCCGGACAAGGAGGCGGCGGCCTGCGTGTACCTGTGGGCGCGGAATCCGTCGCTCTGCGACGGGCCGGCCGTCGCCGGGCCCGGCTTCCGCGACTCGCGCACCGAGGGGCAGATCCGGCTTCCCGCCGGCCGCCAGTGCGGCTTCGCACGCGGGCGCATCGACGCGGGCGCGCTCGCTGCTCTCCAGCGGTTGACCGGCGACCGCGACGTCGCCTTGACGGAGCTGCTCGCCCTTATCGCCGAGAGTCCGCTCCACCGCGTCCGCACGGGGC
>JBOHAW010000031.1:0-5232 GCA_050697975.1 Gaiellaceae bacterium | reverse complement strand
GTTCCGGGCGCACCCGGCGCCGGCGACCAGGCCGCGGGCGCGCTCGGCGTGGGCGTCGCGGCTCCGGGGCCGATCTCCGTCGTTCTCGGCACGTCCGGCGTCGTCTTCGCGGCCCTGCCCGCGTTCGCCGCCGACCCCGAGGCTCGCGTACACGCCTTCTGCCACGCCGTTCCGGGCGCCTGGCACGCGATGGGCGTGATGCTCTCGGCCGCCGGCTCGCTGCGCTGGGTGCGCGACGCTCTCGTCGGCGAGAGCTACGAGGAGCTGACGCGCGAGGCGCGGCGATGGCCGCCCGGCGTCGAGGGCCTCCTGTTTCAGCCATACCTCGCCGGCGAGCGGACGCCACACGCGGACCCGGACGCGCGGGGCGCGTTCGTCGGCCTGTCGCTCCGCCACGATCGCGGCGCGCTCGTGCGGGCGGTGCTCGAAGGCGTCGCCTTCGGCCTGCGCGACTCGCTGGAGCTGCTCGGGACGCTCGGCGTGCGCGCGGAGCCGGGGCGCGCCTCCGGCGGCGGCGCCCGCAGCGACGACTGGCTCCGCATCGTCGCCTCCGTGCTCGACCTGCCGCTCGAGCGGACGGCCGTCGAGGAGGGCGCCGCCTTCGGCGCGGCCCTGCTCGGCGGCGTCGCCGGCGGCGTGTTCACGAGCGTCGAGGAGGCCGTCGAGCAGTGCGTCCGCGTGCGCGACCGCGTCGAGCCCGAGCCGGCCTGGCGCGAGGCCTACGAGGAGGTCTACGCTCGCTACCGGCTCCTGTATCCCGCCCTACGAATCCTGGAGGAACGATGATTCCGCTCGAAGGCAAGGTCGCCGTCATCACCGGGGCGAGCCGCGGCATCGGCGCCGCCGTCGCGCGCGCGCTCGCCGACCAGGGCGTGCGGCTCGGGCTCGCCTCGCGCAGCGGAGACGACCTCGGCATCCCGGGCGCCGTCGCGCAGCGGTGCGACGTGCGCGATCAGGCGGACGTCGACGCGATCGCCGCCGCGACGGCCGAGCGGTTCGGCGGCATCGACATCCTCGTCGCGAACGCGGGCGTCGGCGCCTACGGGCCGTTCCTCGAGCTCTCGCCCCAGCACCTCGAGGAGATGATCGACGTCAACCTCAAGGGGACGCTCTACGCCGTGCGCGCCGCGCTGCCCCATCTGCTGCGGAGCGACGCCGCGGACATCGTCACGCTCGCCTCCGAGGCCGGGCGCCGCGGGCTTCCGAACGAGGCGGTGTACTGCGCCTCGAAGTTCGGCCAGGTGGGCTTCACGCGCGCGCTCGACCACGAGCTGTGCGAGCACGGCGTGCGCTGCACGAACGTGTGCCCGGGCGGCGTGGCCACGGATTTCGCCCTCGACGAGGACCGCGGCCGGCCGGAGTCGGCGCTGGCCGGGATGATGACGTCCGAGGACGTGGCCGAGGTCGTCCTGTTCGTGCTCACGCGCCCGCGCAACCACCGCATCCTCGAGACCGCCTTCCGGCCGGTGACGGAGGCCTCGTGGGGGTAGCCGTCGCCGTCCGCTGGGGCCTCCTGTCGACGGCGCGGATCAACGGGCTCGTGCTCGCGGGCGCGCGCCTGTCCGACCGAGCCGACGTGGTCGCGGTCGCGAGCCGCGACGGCGCCCGGGCCCAGGCCTACGCGCACGAGCACGGGATCGAGCGGGCGCACGCGAGCTACGAGGCGCTGCTCGAGGATCCGGACGTCGAGGCGGTCTACATCTCGCTTCCGAACGCCCTGCACGTCGAGTGGACGATCCGCGCGCTCGAGGCGGGCAAGCACGTCCTCTGCGAGAAGCCGCTCTCGCGGCGGCCGGAGGAGGTCGAGCAGGCGTTCGACGCCGCCGAGTGGGCGGACCGGTTCCTGATGGAGGCGTTCATGTACCGCCACCACCCGCAGACGAAGCGCCTGAAGGAGCTCGTGGACGAAGGTGCGATCGGCGAGCTGCGGCTCGTCCGCACGGCCTTCAGCTTCCCGCTCGTGGATCTCGCCAACGTCCGCATGCAGCCCGGCCTCGACGGTGGCTCGCTGATGGACGTCGGCTGCTACTGCGTCAGCGGCACGCGCCTGCTGGCGGGCGAGCCGGAGCACGTCGAGGGTCAGCAGGTGCTGGCCGGGAGCGGGGTGGACGTCCGCTTCGCGGGGACGATGCGGTTCCCCGGCGAGGTGCTCGCGCACTTCGACTGCGGCTTCGACCTGCCGGTCCGGAGCGGCTTCGAGGCGGCGGGGTCCGAGGGCTCGCTCGTCCTCGCCGACCCGTGGCACTGCCGTGACGCAGGCATCGACCTTCACCGAGGCGAGGACGTGGAGCGGATCGAGGTCGAGGCGGCGGACAGCTACCGGCTCGAGCTCGAGAACCTCGGCGACGCGATCGGTGGCGAGCGTGAGCCGCTGCTCGGCCGCGAGGACGCCCTCGGCCAGGCGCGGGCGCTCGACGCGCTCTACCGGTCGGCGGAACGCTGACCGGGACGTTCGCGATCGGCGGCGACCTCGTCGTCGACCGCCTCGCCTTCGGCGGCATGCGTCTCTGCGGGCCGCAGATCCTCGGCTACCCCGCCGATCGCGAGAACGCGCTCGCGGTACTCCGCCGCGCCGTCGAGCTCGGGGTGACGCTGATCGACACCTCGGACGCGTACGGGCCCGAGGTGAACGAGCTCCAGATCGCCGAGGCGCTGCACCCCTATCCCGACGGGCTCGTGATCGCGACCAAGGGCGGCCTCCTGCGCACGGGCGCCGGCGGGTGGCCGACGGACGGGCGGCCCGAGCACCTGCGCGCGGCCTGCGAGGAGAGCCTGCGGCGGCTGCGGCTGGAGCGGATCGACGTCTACCAGCTCCATGCGCCCGATCCGCGCGTCCCGATCGAGGACTCGGTCGGCGCGCTCGCCGAGCTGCGCGACGACGGCAAGATCCGCCACGTCGGGCTCTCGAACGTGTCCGTGGCCGAGCTCGAGCGCGCGCGGGCCGTCGTGCCGATCGTCTCGGTCCAGAACCGCTACAGCGTCGCCGACCGCAGCTCGGAGGACGTGCTCCAGGCGTGCGAGCGCGGCGGGCTCGCCTTCCTTCCCTTCTTCCCGCTCGCGGCGGGGCGGCTGGCGTACGGCTCGGGCGTGGTCGAGCGCGTCGCCGCGGCGCACGACGCGACGCCGGCCCAGGTCGCGCTCGCCTGGCTCCTGCACCACTCGTCCGTGACGGTGCCGATCCCGGGCACCTCCTCGCTGGAGCACCTGGAGGAGAACCTGGGCGCGGCCGCGCTGCGGCTGGCCTCGGACGAGGTCGCCGCCCTCGCGGGCTAGCGGGCTAGCTCTCCGCGCCCCAGAGGGCGGCGCCGATCGCGCCCGCCCACGGCCCGAGCTCGGCGGGAACGATCTCGATCCGGTCGAGGGGGGCGACGTTCGCGGCCCGCCGCTCCACCTCGGCGCGGATCGGGTCGAGCAGGAGCGGCCCGGCCTCGGCGACCCCTCCGCCGACGACGACGCGCTCGGGCGTGACGAAGATCGTCAGGTTCGCGATCGCGATGCCGATGAACGCGCCGGCTCGCTCGAGGGCGGAGATCGCACCGCCCTCGCCCGCCCGCGCCGCCGCGACGACGTCGTCGAACGACACCTTCCCCGCCTCGCGGGCGATCGCTCGGGCGCCGGCGACGGTCTCCAGGCAGCCGTGATTGCCGCACGCGCACAGAAGTCCGTCGGGGACGACGGTGTGATGCCCGACCTCGCCCGCGCGATCGCCGACCCCGAAATGGAGCTCGCCGCCGAGCACGAGACCGCCGCCGACGCCCGTCCCGCAGACGATGCAGATCACGTCGCGCGAGCCGCGCGCGGCCCCGATTCTCGCCTCGGCGAGCGCGAACGCATGACCGTCGTTGATCAGCGGGACGGGCCGGTCGAATCCGGCCTCGAGCGGCGCGCGGATCGGCCGGCCCGGCCAGTCTCCGTGCAGGTTCGGGAGGATGACGGCGTTCCCCTCGACGTCGAGGAGGCCCGGCAGCGCGACGCCGATCGAGTCGACCGGGCCGGCCGCGCGCCCGAGCGCCACGACCCGCTCGAGGACGGCCTGCGGGCCGCCGTGGTCGGACAGCGTGGCCGCCGAGTCGGTCGCCGCGAGCACGCCGTCCTCGAGCACGGCCAGCTTGATGTTCGTCCCGCCGACGTCGAGACCGAGGGCCCTGCTCACCGGCTCGGCTTCCTGGGCTGCATCTCGGCGAGCGAGCTCGACACGTTGTGTGCCTTCTACACCCGCAGCGCCATCTAGGCTGCGTTGGGCGGTGCAGATGTCGGCGATTGAACGGATCCGCGCGGAGCGCGCGATCGCGGTCCTGCGACACGTCCCGGATCCGGAGCGGGTGGTGGACGAGCTCGTCGCAGGAGGCGTTCGCATCGTCGAGATCACGCTCGACTCGGCGGGTGCGCTCGTGACGATCGAGCGGCTGCGCGCCCGCGACGAGCTGACCGTCCTCGCCGGCACGGTGCGGACCGTCGCGGATGTCGACCGGGCCGTCGCGGCGGGCGCGCAGGCGTGCGTCGGACCGGTGTTCGTGCCCGCGGTGGTCGCCCGCTGCGTCGAGCTGGGCGTGCCGGCGGTGCCCGGCGCCCTCACGCCGAGCGAGGTCGAGGCTGCGTGGACGGCCGGCTCGGCGCTCGTGAAGCTCTTCCCCGGCAGTGCCGTCGGGCCCGAGTACGTCCGTGCGCTGCGGGCGCCGCTCGCGGACGTGCCGCTCGTCGTCACCGGCGGCGTCACGCCTGCGAACGCGGCGGACTTTCTGCGGGCGGGCGCGGTCGCCGTCGGGGCCTCCGTGCGCACGCGCGAGGAGGGCGAGGCGCTCGTGGCGGCCGTGCGCGCGGCGTAGCTCGGAGACAGATCCGGGTGGTACGGTCGTGATCTGTCCGCCGCTCTCCGATCCACGCAGCTGTGGGAGGACGCGCTCGAGATCCCCGACGCGCTCGACGTCACGCTCGAGCGGGCGCGTGGCTTCGACGACGTCGCCGAGCTGCTCGCCGCGCCCGGCGTCCGGCGCGTCGTGGCGGCCGGCAACGGCGCCTCCCTCTACGTCGTCCAGGCGCTCTGGCTCGCGTCGCTCCGGTCTTCGGCGACCGGCGTGCCCGAGGTCGTGGCCGTCCCGGCCGGCCTGCTCGGCACCGGCGGCTTCGCCTGGCGCGAGGGCGACCGGCTGCTCGCCGTCTCCAGCTCGGGCGAGCTCCGCGACGTCGTCGAGGCGCTCCCCGCCGTGCCCGCGCCGTACGCAGCCGTGACCG
>JBOHAW010000030.1:0-12212 GCA_050697975.1 Gaiellaceae bacterium | reverse complement strand
GGTCTCCACATGTGCGCAGGGAGATGCCATGCGGAAGCCGGATCGTGAAGGGACGCAGCCATGGACGACAACGAGACGCAGGTTCGGGAGCTGATCGAGCGCTGGGCGAAGGCCGTGCACGAGGGCGACCTCGAGACAGTGCTCGCCGACCACTCCGACGACATCGTGATGTTCGACGTGCCGCCACCCCACGAGGGCGTCCGCGGCATCGACGCCTACCGCGAGACGTGGCCGCCCTTCTTCGAGTGGCAGGCAAAGGGGGCCTCGTTCGAGATCGTGTCCCTGGAGGTCACCGCCGGCGACGACGTCGCCTATGCCCACGCCCTGCTGCGTTGCGGAACTCCGCAGGAGCTCGCCGAGCAACCCGCGAACTGCCTACGGCTGACGCTCGGGCTGTGCAAGGAACAGGGTCGGTGGGTCGTCGCACACGAGCACCACTCGTTTCCTGACACCGCCGGCGGGGACGCCATGCCCGCGGCTTCGGCCGAGCGCGCAGACCGGGAAGGGTAGGTCACCATTGGCCACCCGTGATCCGCGCGTCGACGCGTACATCGATGCCCTACCGGACTGGCAGCAAGGCATCTGCCGTGAGGCGCGGGACCTCGTCCATGCCGCCGATGGAGAAGTCGCCGAGACGATCAAGTTCACCAACCGTCCGTACTTCGTGCTGCAGGGCAATATCTGCGCGCTTCTGGCGGCGAAGGATCACGTCAATGTCTTTCTCTACGACGGAGCCATCGTCCCCGATCCCGAAAAGATCATCACCTCGGGCCACGACAACAAGACCGCCCGCACCGTGGCGATCCGTCAGGGTGAGGCCATCAACGCGCCCGCGCTGACCGCGATGTTCATGCAGATCATCGCCAACAACAGGGCCGGCGGCTGGCGAAAGCTCAAGCGCGAAAACTGAGCTGCCCTGGCGGCACCGGCCCGCCACCCTAGGCGATGCCGTCGAGCACCTGCTGCGCCAGTTGGGCGGAAAAGCCTGAGTCGAGCGGGGCGCCGCTGAGCAGCAGCCGGTAGAAAACGGCGCCGTGCAGCGTGTCGACGGCGAGCTCGAGGTCGGCGTCGGCGCGGATCTCGCCGCGCTCCCGGGCGCGCTCGAGCGTCTCGAGCATCGCCCGGCGGCGCGCCGGTACGACGTCGCGGTGGAAGCCCTCGGCCAGCTCACGATCGTGCTGCAGGTCGCCGAGCAGGCCGGCGACGACCCGGCCGCCTGTCGGCTCCGCCAGGACGGCGGCGAGCCAGTCGAGGAGCTCGGCGACGTGCTGCTGCGTCGAGCCGCTCTGCGCCGGCGGGGTCGGCACCGCGTCCGAGCCGGCAAGGTAGGCCTCGAGCACGAGCGCAGCCTTCGAGGGCCACCAGCGGTAGATCGTCTGCTTGCCGACGCCCGCGCGTGCCGCGATTCCTTCGATCGTGACGCGGCCGTAGCCGAGCTCGACGAGCAGCTCTTGCGTCGCCTGCACGATCGCATCATGTGAGCGCCGGCTACGGCGCCGGCCGCGGATCGCGACGTCTGCCATGCCGTGGGAGCGTATCACTAGACGAGACGTTTCGTCTCGTGCTAGGGTCCCGATGTAACGAGACGTAGCGTCTTGGAATGGAGCAGCGGATGCGCTATTACGACAGGATCCAGGCGGCACGCGGCGCGCTCTTCCTCGTCACGGTGTGCGCGATCCCGCTCGCGCTCTGGGCGGGCTCGGCGCCGCTCGACTCGCGCTTCACCGGGTCCTACGCGACGCTGACCAGCGTCGCCGTTGCCTGCGCCCTCGCCGGAACCGCGGCGTTCGCGCTCAACCTCGTGCTCGGCGCGCGCATCCGCCTCGTCGAGGCGCTGTTCGGCGGCCTCGACCGTATGTACCGCGCCCATCGCCTCAACGGGCAGGCGGCTTTCACGTTGCTGCTCGGCCACGTCGTCCTGATCCTCGCCGGCCGGGCCACGATCTCGAGTGACGTGGCGCTCGACCTGCTCGGGCCGGGCGCGGGCTGGACGGTCTTCGCCGGCGTGCTCGCGTTCGCCGCCATGACCGTCGCGATCGTGCTGACGCTGTTCGTGCGGCTCGGGCACGAGGTGTTCGTCTACGTCCAGCGCACCTTCGGGTTCGTCTTCCTCGTCGCCACGTACCACGTCTTCACGACCTCGGGCGCGCGCGACGACTCCGCCGCGCTGAACGTGTACATGGCGCTGCTCGCGACGCTGGGCGTCGCCGCGTTCGTCTACCGCTCGCTGCTCGGGAACCTGCTCGTGCGGCGCCGCCGCTACCGGGTCGCGGCCGTGAACCGGCTCGACGGGCTCGTCACCGAGATCGTGATGGAGCCGCTCGGCCGGCCGCTCTCGTACGCGGCCGGGCAGTTCGTCTTCGTCAACTTCCGCTCGCTGGCGCTCGGCCGGCAGCTGCATCCCTTCGAGCTCTCCGTCGAGCGGCAGGTCTTCTCGATCCGCGCCGGCGACGTGCGCAACCAGTTCCACCCGTTCTCGATCACATCGGCGCCTGGCGAGCCGGAGCTGCGCGTGACGGTCAAGGCGGTCGGGGACTACACGCGCGCGCTGCGCAGGCTCGAGGTCGGCGCCGAGGCGGTCGTCGAGGGGCCGTACGGCTCGTTCTCGCACGCAGACGTGCCCGGCCGCCGGCAGATCTGGATCGCGGGCGGCATCGGCGTCACGCCCTTCCTCAGCATGGCGCGCGGCCTCGGCGACGACGAGCGGCCCGACGTCGACTTCTACTACTGCGTCGAGCGCGCCGAGGAGGCGCACTTCCTCGAGGAGCTGCGCTCGCTCGTGCCGGTGACTCTGGTCGCGCGCGACGTGGACGGTTTCCTCACCGCCGAGCGGCTCGCCGTGGCGCATCCCGACCTCAGCCACGCGGAGGTGCTCGTCTGCGGGCCGCCGGCGATGATCGCGAGCCTGCGGGCCCAGCTCGCCGCCCGAGGCGTGCCGCGCCAGCGCTTCCATGCCGAGGAGTTCGGCTTCGCCAAGATCGGCCGGCCGCGCCCGGCTGAGGCGGCGGAGAGTTTGCCCTCGGCGCTGGCGGCCGACCGCAAGCTGCTCGCATCGCTTGCCGCCGTGGCGTTCGCCGGGCCGACGCTGGCGATCGGCGTCCTGGTCGGCGCCTACCTGCTCGCTCGGGGCCGATGAGCGGCCGGGCGGACGAGCAGCGTGCGGCGGCGAGCGTGCTCGTGATCGGCACGGGCGCGGCCGGCCTGCGGGCGGCGATCGAGCTCGCGGAGCGAGGCGTACAGGTGCTCTGCGTCGGCAAGCGCCGCCGCGACGACGCGCACACCGTGCTCGCCGCGGGCGGCATCAACGCCGCGCTCGGGACGATGGATCCCGAGGACAGCGGGGAGCAGCACGCCGCGGACACGTTGCGCGAGGGCTACTGGCTCTCCGATCCGCGCAGCGTCGAGCTGCTCTGCCGCGAGGCGCCGTCCGCGATCGACGATCTCGTGCGCTGGGGCGCCCGGCTCGCGCGCGAGGTGGACGGGCGGCTGACCCAGCGCTTCTTCGGCGCCCACCGCTACCGGCGTACCTGCTTCGCCGGGGACTACACCGGCCGCGAGATCCAGCGGACGCTGGTGGCGCGCGCAGCCGACCTCGGCGTCGCGATTCGCGACGACGTGTACGTCACGCGACTGCTCGTGCACGAGGGCCGCGTCTTCGGCGCCTACGGCTTCCACGTCGAAGACGGCAGCGGCCGGCTGATCGTCGCCGACGCGGTGATCCTCGCGGCGGGCGGCCACACGCGCATCTGGCGCCGCTCGTCCTCGCGGCGCGACGAGAACACCGGTGACGCGATGCGGCTCGCCGCCGAGGCGGGGTGCCGGCTGCGCGACATGGAGCTCGTGCAGTTCCACCCGACCGGCATGGTCGCTCCCGAGGTGTCGGCGGGCACGCTCGTGACTGAGGCGGTGCGCGGCGAGGGCGGCATCCTGCGCAACGCGGCCGGTGAGCGCTTCATGGAGCGCTACGACCCGGAGCGGCTCGAGCTCTCGAGCCGTGACCGCGTCGCGCTCGCCAACTACACCGAGATCGCCGAGGGTCGCGGCACGGCGGGCGGCGGCGTCCTCCTCGACGTCTCGCACCTCGATCGCGACCTCGTCCTGCAGCGGCTGCCGCGCATGTACCGGCAGTTCGTCGACCTCGCGATGCTCGATATCACGACGACGCCGATGGAGGTGGCGCCGACCGCGCACTACTCGATGGGCGGCATCGCGGTCGACCCGGAAACGCACGCGACGGACGTGGAGGGACTCTACGCGGTGGGCGAGTGCGCGAGCGGCGTGCACGGTGCGAACCGGCTGGGCGGCAACTCGCTTGCCGAGTGCCTCGTCTTCGGCCGGATCGCGGGCGCCGAGGCGGCCCGCTGGTCGGCGGCGCTCGACGTCCTGGTGCGCGACCGTGTCGCGATCGACGCCGCCCGGGACGAGATCGACGAGCTGCTCGGACGCCGCGGCGAGGAGTTCGCCAGGCCCCTGCAGCGCGCCGTGCGCGATCTCATGTCCGAGTGCGCCGGCGTCGTCCGCAGCGAGGACGAACTGCGTGCGGGGCTCTCGCGCCTGCACGAGGTCGCCGAGCGCGCGGGCGCGATCGAGGTGCGGCCGGACATCGCGGGCTACGCCGACCTCGCTTACGCCTTCGACCTGCACGGCTCGCTGCTCGCCGCCCGCGCCACGCTCGAGTGCGCGCTCGAGCGGCGCGAGACGCGCGGCGCGCACAACCGCACCGACTTTCCCGAGCAGGATCCTCGCCTGCAGGTGAACCTCGCCTGGATGCTCGACGGCACAATCGCGCACGAGCCGATCGCCGTGCCGTCCGCCCGCGTCGCCGCCCTCGCCGCTGCCACCGGCGAGCTGGAGACGGCCGGCCGGCTGGCGGAGTGACCGCCGTCCGGTGTGAGCCCCGCACCTCGAGCGGACGACACGCGTTACGCGCTTGAAACAGTGCTGTAACACCGGTTCGTTACACATCCTCTCGAGTCGTCCTATCGTTCCTCGAGGCCTCCGACAAGCGAGGATGGGCACGTGCAAGTGAGCGACGACCCGCGGGTCGGCACCGAGCTCGCCGGCTACCGGATCGAGTCGCTGCTGGGCTTGGGCGGCATGAGCGTCGTCTACCTGGCCGAGGATCTGCGGCTCAAGCGGAGGGTTGCGCTCAAGCTGCTGGCTGCCAGCCTCGCCGAGGACGAATCGTTCCGTGACCGCTTCCTGCGGGAGTCGGAGCTGGCCGCGTCGATCGACCATCCGAACATCGTCCCGATCTACTGGGCTGGGACGGCCGAGGACCTGCTCTTCCTCGCGATGCGCTACGTCGAGGGTCGTGACCTGAGCGAGCGCCTCCAACGCGGCCGTCTGGACCCCGCGGACGCGATCGGCATCCTCGCACAGGTGGCGAGCGCCCTCGATGCGGCCCACGCGCGCGGTCTC
Source organism: Gaiellaceae bacterium (assembly GCA_050697975.1). Taxonomy (GTDB): domain Bacteria; phylum Actinomycetota; class Thermoleophilia; order Gaiellales; family Gaiellaceae; genus JBOHAW01. Next base: position 6,791 of record JBOHAW010000030.1, on the reverse strand, counting down.
GTGCATCGCGACGTGAAGCCCTCCAACGTGCTGCTCGACACGGGCGCCCGCCCGGACGGCTCCGACCACGTCTATCTGGCGGACTTCGGCCTCACGAAGCGGGTTTCGGAGAAGACCGGAGTCGGCGACGACGGCCACCTGCTGGGCACCATCGACTACGTCGCACCCGAGCAAATCGCCGGTGAGGAGATCGACGGGCGGGCGGACGTCTACTCGCTCGGCTGCGTGCTCTACGAGTGTCTCGTCGGGGAGCCGCCGTTTCGGCGCGACTCCGACCTCGCCGTGGTATTCGCACACCTCGAAACGGAGTCGCCGGTGCCGAGCACACACAGGCCGGAGTTGCCGGCCGCGCTCGACGCAGTGATCGCCAGGGCGCTTGCCAAGGACCCGGAGCAGCGCTACCCGAGCTGCCGCGAGTTCGCCCGGGCGGCGCTCGCGGTCGCGGTCGACGAGGCGAGACGCCTGCTCGTCGACGTCGCCTTCCGTGCCGCCGCCGGCAGGAGCGACCTGAGCGAGGTCGAGGCCGAGCTGGCAGGCAAGGTGATCGACCTCCAGGTCGTGCGCGAGCAGGCACGGGCCCTCGCGGCGCCGACCACTCCGGCCCGGGTGGCGACCGAGGGGATCTGCCCGTTCAAGGGTCTCGCGAGCTTCGAGCCGGTCGATGCCGACTACTTCTTCGGCCGCGAGAGGCTGGTCGCCGAGCTCGTCGCCCGCCTCGTCGGCGCCGGCTTCCTCGGCGTCGTGGGCCCGTCGGGCAGCGGGAAGTCGTCGGTCCTTCGTGCCGGTCTCCTTCCGGCCCTCGCCGGAGGAGTCCTGCCGGGCAGCGAGGGCTGGCGGCGTCTGCTGCTGCGTCCCGGCGAGCGGCCGCTGGACGAGCTTCGCCGGGTGCTCGTGTCGGGAGCGAAGGATCCTCTCGCCGAGGCGCTCGACGCGCTGCCCGCCAACGGACGCCTCCTCCTCGCCGTCGACCAGCTCGAGGAGCTGTTCACCGCCTGCCGCTCCGATGCCGAGCGCGCCGCCTTTGCCGACACCCTTGCCCGCGCGGCCGCCGATCCGAAGGGTCGAGCGCTCGTGGTCGTCGCGCTGCGCGCGGACTTCTACGGGCGCTTCGCCGCCCACCCGGGGCTCGCAGAGTTGCTGGGCGCGAACCACGTGCTCGTCGGGCCCATGCAGGCTTCGGAGTTGCGGCGCGCCGTCGAGCTGCCCGCCGGCCGGGTGGGGCTACGGGTGGAGCCGGAGCTGTCCGACGCGCTCGTCGACGACGTGGAGGGCGAGCCGGGGGCGCTGCCGTTGCTGTCCACCGCCCTGCTCGAGCTCTGGCAGAAGCGGCAGGACACCACGCTCACTCTGGCTGCCTACCGCGAGTCGGGCGGCGTTCACGGAGCCGTCGCGCGACTGGCCGAGGGCACCTACGACCGGATACCGGATGAGCGCAAGCCGATCGTGCGCGCCCTCATGCTGCGCCTGGTCGGCGAGGGCGAGGGCGACGCGCCGGTGCGCCGCCGAGCTCCTCTCGCCGAGCTCGACCTGGAGCGCGACAGATGGGCGGCCGACGTACTCGGGACGCTGGCCGACAGCCGCCTCGTCAGCGTCGGCGAAGGCTCGGTCGAGGTGGCCCACGAGGCGCTGCTGCGCGAATGGCCGCGCCTGCGCGAGTGGATCGAGGAGGACACCGAAGGGCGACGGCTTCGCCGTCACATCACCGAGGCCGCGAGCGAATGGGACGCGGCGGGGCGCGACCAGGGTGAGCTCTACCGCGGCGCCCGCCTCGCCGTCGCCCTCGACTGGAGCACCGATCACGCCTTCGAGTTGAACGAGCTCGAGCGCCAGTTCGTCACCGAGAGCCGCGAGGCCTCCGAGCAGGAGACCAAGCGCGTGCGTGGCGTGAACCGTCGGCTGCGCGGGCTGCTCGTCGGCGTCGCCGTTCTTCTCGTCGCGGCCGTCGCGGGCGGCATCTTTGCCGTCGTCCAGCGGGGTGAGGCGCGCGACGCAGCCGATGCGGCGCGCGACGCGGAGACGGCCCAGCTTGCCCAGCGTCTCGGCGCGCAGGCGCTTGTCGAGGAGGACCTCGACCTGTCGCTCCTGCTCGCGCGCCAGGCGGTCGCGATCGACGACACGCCGCAGACCCGCGGCTACCTGCTCGACGACCTCATGCGCTCGCAGGCAGTGGTCAGGATCCTGAACGACGACCCGGGCCTCGGCCGCTCGATCGCCGTCAGTCCGGACGGGAGGACGCTCGCGGTGGGCGCGCTCGACGGGCTTTTCCTCTTCGATGCGCAGACGTTCGAGCAGATCGGGGAGCCGCTGCCGGAGGTCGCCGACGCGTTTGCACCGCTTGCGTACAACCCTGACGGGGAGACGCTCGCGGTCAGCGGAGGCCTCGCGGCCAGCGGGGGTGGGTACCTTCGGCTGCTCGACGCCCGCACGCGGAAGGAGCTGGCGGAAGTGAGCCTCGGGGGAGCCGAAATCACGCGCATGGCGTTCACGAACGACGGTTCGCAGCTCGCCGTCGTGGAGACTGTCAACGAAGACGGGAGCTGGATCAGGATGCGGGACGCCGCCACGCTGCGACCGATCGGCTCCCGGATCGAGCCGGAAGGGTTCACCGGCCGGTGGCTCTCCCAGTGGTGGACGGATCCCAGCATCGCGCTGACGCCTGACGGCCGCTCGCTCGTCACGACCTCCAACGTGGGCACGCTCACCAGGTGGGATCTCGCCAGTCGCAAGAAGACCAGGACGTTCCAGGTCCCAGACGGGTATCGCGCGCTTGCCCTCAGCCCCGATGGGCGTACCGCTGCGATCGGTCTTGACGACGGCATCCAGCTGATCGACGTGCGCACGGGAGCCGTGCGGAAGTCGAGAGGCACGCTCGCGTCGAACCCGATCTGGCTGCTGTTCAGCCCGGACGGCAAGATCATGGTGTCGACGAGCCGCGACGGGATGGTGACCCTCTGGGATGCCGGCACGGTGACCCCTCGCGAGACGCTGCGCGGCCACTCCGACTCCGTCTGGCAGCCGGTCTTCAGCCCAGATGGGAAGACCCTCTACACGGCAAGTGCCGACGGGACGGCGATCGCCTGGGACGTCAGCCGGGAACGGCGCTTCGGGCGGCCGTTCACGTTCACGCACGACCGAGGGCCTTACGGATGGCCGGACCGGCACCCGGGGAGGTTCAGCCCGGGCGGGAGGCTGATCGCCGTCGGCCTCAACGACGAAGGGATCCGGCTCTGGGACGCGAGAAGACTCGCCCCGGCCGGTCCGCCCCTGCTGGAGACCGGCGGCGAGGTCACGGACCTCGTGTTCAGTGCGGACGGACAGACGCTTGCGGCCGTCACCGAGAGTGGCATGGCGACGATCTGGGATCTGGAATCACGATCGCTCCGGCAGGGTCCGTTTCGTGTTGACCCGGAAGGTGCCGTCGGCGTGAGCATCAGTGCGGACGGCACGAAGCTCGCCGTCGCCGGCCGGAACGGCGTGAGGCTCTGGGACGTCGCGACCGGCGCCGTGCTCGGCCGCATCGGTGACCGCCGCGCCGCGGGCGATGTCGCCTTCAGCCCGACCGAGCCCCTCGTCGCATTCATTCGCGACGGGTGGCAGCAAACAGGAGGAGGAGAAGCGGAGATCTGGGACGTCGCACAACGATCGCTCGTCACGAGGCTGCAAATCGAAGACCCCTGGGTCCTCGGATGGGCCATCTCCTTCAGTCCCGACGGCCGCCTGCTCGCGACCTCCGGCCTCGACTGGTTGGTGCGCATCTGGGAGGTCCGCACCGGCAAGCTCGTCCGAGGGCTCGAGCAGAACGTGGGGAATGCCGTGTGGGCGCTCGAGTTCAGCCCCGATGCAAGCACGATCGCCATCTCCGGCGGCGACGGCTTCGCGTCCCTCTGGGACGTTGCCACGGGGGCCAAGATCGGCCCGAGGCTCGGGGTCGGAAGCCGCGAGGCGATGCTCGACCCGTCCCCCGACGGACGCCGTCTGCTGATGACGAACGGCGACGGCAGGGGGGCCGTCTGGAATATCGACCCGGAGTCCTGGGCGCGGCGCGCCTGCACGCTCGCGAACCGGACTCTGACGCGCGACGAGTGGGAGGAGTATCTTCCCGGCCGGCCGTACGAGCCGGCCTGCCGGTAGCACGGCGGGCGATCAGGGGCGGATCGACCAGGTGAAACGCGTCAGCGTGGCCGGAGGCGCGAGGCCGCCGGGGCGTAGGCCCCGCCGCACGAGTAGCACCGACGGGATGGCCTCTCTGGCGAGTCTGAGGCGGGCCGGGCCGAGGCCCTCGCGGTGCCACCTCGTCGAGAGCCCGACGACGAGCAGGCCGGCGTCGCGGCTCGCCTCCAGCATCCCTTCCTCACCGGGTGGAGTCAGCAGCGGTTCGGCCGAGATGCCCAGGACCCGTTGGACGGCGAGCGCGCCGTGCGAGAGCAGCCGGCTCGCGTCGCGCCGGCCCTGCTCGGGAATCGCGGTGGCACCTGCGAGCCGGAGCAGCGCGTGCTCGGCGTGCGCGAGCCAGGCGCCGAGCTCGACCGCCGCCCAGTCGTGCTCGGCGCCTCCGAACGGGACGAGCACGGGGCCCTCGGGCGTCGGGTTCCGAGGAACGAGCAGCGCCACGTCACACGGCGCCTCCGCAAGTAGGGCAGTGAGCTGCTCGTCGGGAGTTCCCTCAGCCAGGAGCTCGTCGGGGGCGTCGGCGAGCAGGAGATCGACGTCGAGCTCGGTCGCGAGCCGAGCCAGCTCCTCACCCGGCGCCGTCGACGTGAACGAGGCCGCACGGGCCACGACACCGCGCGCTTGGAGTGCTGACCGGTGCTCTTCGAGCCAGGCCGACGCGGACCGTAGCTCGGCTGCGTCCGACACGAGCCTGGCCAGGATCATGACGCGGGGCGGCTGTCGTACGAGCGGCTCGGCCACCGCGAGTAGCGCGTCGACGCGCGTCTCGTGCGTGATCGCGACGAGAATCGACCGCTCTGCGACGTCCTGGACCCGAGCGGGTGCCGGCGCTTCGACGTCCAGCGACGGGTCGTGCCGGAGAATCGCCCGCTCCAGCTCCTGGAGCGCAATACTCGGATCGATCCCGAGTCCGTCGACGAGGGCCCGGCGCGCACTCTGGTAGGCGTCCAGGGCCTCCGCCTGCCGACCCGAGCGGTACAGCGCCGTCATCAGATACCTCCGCAGGCGCTCTCGGAGCGGGTGCTCGGCGACGAGTGCCTCGAGCTCCCCGACGAGCTCGTCGTGGCGTCCGAGTGCGAGGTCGGCGTCGATCCGGAGCTCGACTGCTGCCAGCCTGATCTCCTCGAGCCGGGCGATCGCCGGCTGCGCGAAGCTCTCGTAGCCGAAGTCCGCGAGCGCCGGGCCCCTCCACTGCGACAGCGCGTCGCGGAGCCGCCCCGACGCGTCGGCCGCCAGGCCGCGAACGAGCAAGCTCCTGCCCTCGTCCACCAGGCGCTCGAAGCGGTGGAGATCGAGCTCGTCGGGCTCGACCCGGACGACGTAGCCGGGCGGTCTCGTCGTCAGCACGTCCCGCGGAAGCGCCTTGCGAAGCCGCGAGACGTTGACCCGCAGCGCGGCGGCCGCGCGCTCGGGTGAGTCCTCGCCCCAGAGCTCGTCGACCAGCCGTTCGGCGGGAACGACTTCGTTGGCGTGTAGGAGGAGGACGGCGAGAAGCACGCGCTGCTTCCGCCCGCCTAGGGAGACCTCGCCGGCTTCGTCCCACACCTCGAGCGGTCCCAGGACCCGGAAATCCATCCGCCCTCCCTCCTGGCCCGGGACGCTAACAGCCTGTTGCGCATCTGAAACGGCCCTGAAACAGGCCGGGTCGATCATCGGCTTCGACAAGCAAGCAGATCGAGTCTCCCGAAGGAGGTGGGCATGAAAGCCCCAGTGAGGTGGCTTGTCGCAGTGCTGCTAGGTGTGGTTGCTCTGGCGTTCGCCGTTTCGGCGGCGGCAGATCCGCCGACCGAGATCCCGTTCGAATTCGTGTTCGATGACGTGAACCCGTGCACCGGCGACATTCATACGGTCACGATCGCAGGATCGACGTTCGTCCACTTCCACGGCGACCGGATCGTCGCCTACAGCCAGAGGACGATTACGACGAGTCCGACCGGGTTTGTCGGCCACGGGACGGACTCGTATGTCCTCAACGGCCAGGTCGAGATGTTCAGACTTACCGACATCCTGACGAACCCCTCCGGAGACCGGATCAGGGCACGATTCCTGATCGTGGTTGACCTCTCGACCGGAACGGTCAGGGTCGTGAAGGGCGGGCTGACCTGCCTGGGACCGGCTTGATCCGGATGGGGTGCGGAAGGCGGAGTTGAGCCTCCGAACAACTCACTGGCAGCACACTTCGACTAGACAACGGAACTGAGGGCGGGCGTGCACCAACGCCCGCGAGCGAGAACGTGCCCGCCCCTTCCGTAGTGCGCTGTACGAGACGGAGCGACGCGCTCGCGGGCCGCTCCGTCTCACGGCGAGAAACGCGTGCGCCTTGAGGCCGCCCAGGGATACTTCGCAGCACCCGTCCCACACCTCGAGCGGTCCCAGGATCCGGAACTCCATCGGCTTCCGGCCCGGACGCTAACAGCTGAAACAAGCCTGTAGCGGGCCTGAAACGCCCGGAGCGCAGCCTTCGCGGCAAGCGATCCGCGCTACAGGCAAGGAGGAGCACGATGAGCACGTCGAGGCAGAACGTCAAGGAACGCTGCGCGCATAGGCGGCGACGGTCAACCACGACAAGCTCATAGGAGCAGACATGAACACGCATCACGTGCGCGGCGCCGGCTTGCTCG
>JBOHAW010000029.1:0-4021 GCA_050697975.1 Gaiellaceae bacterium | reverse complement strand
CCTCTGAGCGTCAGCGGCAGCCCGACCACGACCTGCTCGGCGTCTTCGGCGCCGATCAGCTCGGCGAGGCGAGCGAGTCCCGCGCCGCTGCCGGCGCGCTCGACCACGCACAGCGGCCGCGCGAGCGTGCCGGTCGGATCGGAGACGGCGACTCCGGTCCGGGCGGTGCCGTAGTCGAGCGCAAGAACCTTCACGCCAGGGCGCTGGTTATCCGATCCCAGGCAGTCTCGAACGCCTCCGGCAGCTTCTCGGGCTCCTTTCCCCCCGCGCGGGCCATCGTCCGGCGCCCGCCGCCGCCGCCACCCACGTGCTGCGCCGCGGCGCGGATCACCTCGACGGCGTCCAGCCGGTCCTCGAGCGACGCGTCGATCGTCGCGACGAGGTGCACGCGCCCCTCCTCGGTCGAGCCGAGGAAGACGGCGGCCGGTGGCTGCTGCTGCTTGAGGCGGTCGGCCGCGTCGAGGAGCGCGTCCGGGCCCGCCGACCGGAGCTCGGCCACGGTCACGTGCACGCCGTCGGCGTCGCCGCTGCGAAACACGACGAGATCGCTTTCCGTCGAGGTCGCGGCCTGCTTCCGCGACTCCCGGCGCACCCGGTCGAGCTCGGCCCGGAGCTCCTCGGCCTCTCGCGCCCGTCCGTGCAGGTAGGCGAACGCCTCGCCGGAGGTGACGGCCTCGATCCGGCGCGTGCCGGAGCCGACCGAGCCCTCGGAGAGGATCGCGAACGGCCCGATCTCGGCGGTCGCGCGCACGTGCGTGCCGCCGCAGAGCTCGCGCGAGTAGCCGGGCACCTCGACGACGCGGACGTCCTCCCCGTACTTCTCGCCGAACAGCATCGTCGCCCCGAGCCGTCGAGCTTGCTCGATCGGCGTCACGAACGTGTGCACGGGCAGGTTCTCGAACACCTTTTCGTTCACGCGGCGCTCGACCTCCTCGCGCTCCCCCGACGTGAGCGCCTGCGCATGGGTGAAGTCGAAGCGAAGCTTGTCGGGGCGCACGGCCGACCCGGCCTGGTGGACGTGCTCGCCGAGCACCTCCCGCAGCGCCCGGTGCAGCAGGTGCGTCGCCGTGTGGTTCGCCATCGTCGGGAAGCGGGAGCGCCAGGAGACGACGGCCCGGACCCGATCGCCGGCGGCGAAGCCCTCGCCGCCGAACAGGAGCACCTGGTCGTCCTCGAACCGGTAGGCCTCCCGCAGCTCGGCCCGGGCGCCGCTGCCCTCGTGCTCGAGCAAGCCGGCGTCCGTGACCTGGCCGCCGCCCTCGGGGTAGAACGGCGACTCGCGCAGCTTCGCCAGGAAGAGGCCGTCGCCGAGCTCCTCGAGCGCGCCGATCTGCGTCAGCGCCTCCGTCTTCTCCCAGCCGACGAAGTCGGTGCGGAAGCCGGCTCCGCGCGAGAACTCGGCCGCACGCTGGACGTCGCCCTTCTCGGCGCCCGCGCGGGAGATCTCGCGATGCTCCTCCATCAGGCGGAGGTACCCGTCCACGTCGACCGACTGCCCGCGCTCGCGGGCGAGCTCCTCCGTCAGCTCGACCGGAAACCCGTAGGTGGCCGCGAGCGTGAAGGCCTGCTCGCCGCTGACCGCCTGCGTGCCGGCGAGCTCCTCGAAGAGTCGCAGGCCGCGCGTGAGCGTCTCGCCGAAGCGTTCCTCCTCGGCCCTGATCACACGCTCGATCTCGGTCGCGTCCTCGCGCAGCGCCGGGTACGCGTCGCCCATCTGCTCGATCACGACCGCCGGCAGCCGGTAGACCGACTCGAGCCCGATCCGCTGCGCCTGCTGCACCGCCCGCCGGATGATCCGGCGCAGGATGTAGCCGCGGCCCTCGTTGGACGGCGTCACGCCGTCCGCGACCAGGAACGTCATCCCGCGTCCGTGGTCGGCGAGGATCCGGTGCGCCTTCGTCGCGCGCTCGGACTCGCCGTAGCGGACGCCCGCCTCGGCGGCCACCCAGTCCATGATCAGCTGGTAGCCGTCGGTGTCGTAGACGGAGTCGACCTCCTGCAGGATCGAGGCGGTGCGCTCGAGACCCATGCCCGTGTCGATGTTCTGCTTCGGCAGCGGCGTCAGCGTGCCGTCGGGGTGAAGCTCGTACTCCATGAACACGAGGTTCCAGAACTCGAGGTAGCGCTCGCACGAGCAGCCGGGGGCGCACTCGGGGCGGCCGCAGCCGAGGCGCTCGCCCCGGTCGTAGAACATCTCGGAGTCAGGACCGCAGGGCCCCGGCCCGCCGACCGACCAGAAGTTGTCCGACCGCGGGAGGCGGACGATTCGCTCCGGCGGCATCCCCATGCGCTCCCAGAGCCGCACCGTGACCTCGTCCTCGCCGAGCTTCAGCTCGGGGTCTCCCGCGAAGACAGAGACCCAGAAGCGGTCGAAGTCGACCTTCAGGTGCTCGAAGACGAACTCCCAGGCGAGCTCGACCGCTCCCTCCTTGAAGTACTCCCCGAACGAGAAGTTGCCCAGCATCTCGAAGAACGTCAGGTGGTGCCCGTCGAGGCCGACCTCGTCGATGTCGGGCGTGCGGAAGCACTTCTGCGTCGTCGTCAGCAGCGGAGCCGGTGGCGCCTCGTGGCCGAGGAAGTACGGCATCAGCGGTTGCATGCCCGCGCTCGTCAGGAGTGTCGACCGATCCCAGGTCGGAGGGACGAGGGAGCCGGAAGGGTGCGTGGCGTGTCCCTTGGACACGAAGAAATCGCGAAAGCCGTCGCGCAGCTCGGCGGTCGTGCGCATGGCCACAGTGTAGGCGCGCCTCCGCAGCTGGCACGATGCCGCGATGACCGCCGGAAGCCGGATGCGCTGGCCGGCGCTGGCCGGCCTGCTCGGCGTCGTGGTGCTCACGGCCGGCCTGCTCGTCGTCCTGGTCGACCGGGATGGCCCGGGCAGCGCCGGCCGGACGACGGTGCCGCTCGAGCGGCCGCAGCCACAGCCGTCCCCCCGCCACACGTACACGGTGCCGCAGGTGAGGGACGCCTTCCGGCGGCAGACCGGCCTCAGCCTGGTCGTCTTCCACGAAGCGTCGACTGCCGACGTGACGTCGCTGCGCAGCCGGCCGCACTTCACGCCGAGGTTCGGGGAGTTCCAGATCTTCGTGTTCAGGCCCGCCGCCGCCGCCCGGATGAGCCGCGTGTTCACGAACGGGGTCAGGCCGGACGGCAACGGCGTCTCCTGGGTCTCTGACCGCGTGGGCGGATGGATCGCGGTGACCCGGTTCGGCGCGAATCTCGCGGTCGGCTGGTTCCCGACCGGAGGCGAGCGGCGCGTCGACTCTCGCTGGCGCCGGCTGGACGACGTCGTCCGCCGGTTCCCGTAGCGCCTCGGTTCCCCGGTCAGCCCTGCGCGGCGTGCGACTGCGGCGGGGACGCTTCTTCCTCGGCCGCGATCTCCTCGCGGATCTTCTCGAGCGAGCGGCGAATCAGCCGCGAGACGTGCATCTGCGAGATCCCGACCTGCGCAGCGATCTGCGACTGGGTGAGCCCCTTGAAGAAGCGCAGGTGGAGGATCCTGCGCTCGCGCTCGTCGAGGACGCGGAAGCCCGGCTCCAGCACCGCACGGTCCTCGGAGACCTCGTACTCGTGCTCCTCGGTTCCGATCGACTCGAGCGGGTCGAGGTCGCTGTCGTCGTCCCCGCCGCCGCCGGAGGAGAGCGACAGCGAGCTGTAGGCTCGGCCGCTCTCGAGCGCCTCGAGGACTTCTTCCTCCTCCACGCCTGCCGCCTTGGCCAGCTCGGTGATCGTCGGCGAGCGGCCGAGTTGCACGGTGAGCTGCTCGACGAGGCGCGAGAGCTGGACGTTGAGCTCCTGGAGGCCCCGCGGGACACGTACCGACCAGCCCTTGTCGCGGAAGTGGCGCTTGATCTCGCCGATGATGTTCGGCGTCGCGTAGGTCGTGAGCTCGACGCCGCGGTCGAGATCGAAGCGGTCGATCGCCTTGATCAATCCGATCGCGCCGATCTGAACGAGATCGTCGAGCTGCTCGCCGCGGTTCGCATACCGGCGCGCCAGCGACCGCACGAGGGACATGTAC
>JBOHAW010000028.1:0-6059 GCA_050697975.1 Gaiellaceae bacterium | reverse complement strand
GTCGTCTCCGGCCTGAACCGGATCGCGGCGACGATCGACAGGCGCGTCGACCTGCTGCGGGAGCCCCGTCCGGGCACGTTCGCGGCCAACTACCACGTCGTCGCGGAGAGAGCTGCGTGACCGTCGTCCTCGTCACCGGCGGAGCCGGTTTCATCGGCTCTAACCTCGTCCACGAGCTCCTCGAGCGCGGCGACGCGGTGCGGGTGCTCGACAACTTCTCCACCGGCAACCGCGCCAACCTGGCGGGCCTCGAGGAGGACGTGCAGATGGTCGAGGGCGAGCTGCGGAGCTACGAGCGCGTCCACGCGGCCGTGCGCGGGGTCGAGGTCGTGTTCCACCAGGGCGCGCTCCCGTCGGTGCCGCGGTCGGTGCAGGATCCGCTCACGACGGGGGCGGTCAACGTCGAGGGCACGCTCAACGTCCTGCTCGCGGCGCGCGACGAGAGCGTGCGCCGCGTCGTCTGCGCCTCCTCGTCCTCGGTTTACGGCAACTCCGGCTCGCTCCCTCGGGTCGAGACGGCCTTCCCCGACCCGATCTCTCCCTATGCCGTGTCGAAGCTCGCCGCGGAGCGCTACGCCGTCGGCTTCAGCCGCGTCTACGAGCTGGAGACGGTGGCGCTGCGCTACTTCAACGTCTTCGGCCCGCGGCAAGACCCGACCTCGCAGTACGCGGCCGTCGTGCCGCGCTTCATCGCTGCGATCCGGGACGGCCATCCCGTGCCGGTCTACGGCGACGGCGAGCAGTCGCGCGACTTCACCTACGTCGTGAACGTCATCCAGGCCAACCTGCTGGCCGCCGAGGCCGACGGCGTCAGCGGGGCGGTGCTCAACGTCGCGACGGGACGGCAGGTCAGCGTCAACCAGCTGGCCGACCGGATCGGCGAGCTGCTGAGCCGGCCCGTGGAGAAGGAGTACCTGCCCGACCGGGCGGGGGACGTCCGCGACTCGTGGGCGGACATCTCCGAGGCGCGGCGCCTGCTCGGCTACGAGCCCAGCGTCAGCCTCGAGGAGGGCCTCAGGCTCTCCGCCGACGCGCATGGCGGCTGATCCGATCCGCGTCCTGCGCGTGATCGCCCGGCTGAACATGGGCGGGCCCGCGCTGCACGTGGCCTACCTCACCGCCGGCCTCGCCTCGCGCGGATACGAGACGACGCTCGTCGCCGGCGAGCTCTCCCGCGGCGAGGGCTCGATGTCGTTCGTGGCCGAAGCGCTGGGCGTGCCCGTCGTCACCGTGTCGGAGCTCCACCGCGACATCTCCCCGATCCGCGACGCCGTCGCCACCGTGCGGCTCGCGCTCATGATCCGGCGCGAGCGCCCGCACATCCTGCACACGCACACGGCCAAGGCGGGCGCGCTCGGACGCCTCGCCGCGCTCCTCGCCGGGCCCGGCGCGCGACCGCTGATCGTGCACACGTTCCACGGTCACGTGCTGCGCGGCTACTTCGGCGGCGTGCGGGCCCGCGCCTTCAAGCTCGTCGAGACGCTGCTCGCGCGGTCGACGGACGCGCTCGTAGCCGTCAGCCCGCAGGTGCGCGACGACCTGGTCGCGCTGGGCGTCGCGCCCGCGGAGAAGTTCGCCGTCGTGCGGCTGGGCATCGAGCTGGAGGCCCGCGTAACGGCCGAGAACGGCGCGCGCGAGGGCGCCCGCCGGCTGCTGGGGATCCCGCCGGAGCGGTTCGTCGTCGGCTGGATCGGACGCATGACCGGGGTGAAGCGCACCCACGACGTCCTGCGTGCCCTGGCCGGGCTCCGGGCGCTCGGCGTCGACGCGACCCTGTGCATGGTCGGCGACGGCCCCGACCGGACCTCCGTCGAGGAGGAGGCGCACCGGCTGGGGATCGCGCGCCACTGCCTGTACCTCGGCTACCAGGAGGAGGTCGCGCCCTGGTACGCCGCGCTCGACGCGATGATCCTGCCCTCCGGGAACGAGGGAACGCCCGTGAGCGCGATCGAGGCCCTGGCCGTCGGCCGGCCGGTCGTGGCCACCCGCGTCGGCGGCGTACCGGACGTCGTGCGCGAGGGCGAGGACGGCTTCCTAGTCGAGGTCGGCGACGTCGAGGGCATGGCCGAGCGGCTGGCGCGACTGGCCGCGGATCCGGCCCTGCGTGAGCGCATGGGCAGAGCGGGCCGCCGGCGCGTGGTCGAGCGCTACGCCGTCGACCGGCTCGTCGACGACGTCGATCGCCTCTATCGCTCGCTGCTCGAAGCCCGCGCCGCGGCTACTTGAGGCTTCTGAAGACCGCGAAGCTCGGCTTCCTCTTCCCCGCCGCGGTCATGAAGCCCGACTGCCACCCTCCGGCCTTGCTGTCGTCCTTGAACAGGAACCACAGGAACATGTCGATCCGCGGGTGGCGCTTCGCCATCCCGTAGGCCTGCCGCAGGTACCTGGCCTGCTGCGCGTACGTGACACCGAAGACGTCGCGCGGCGGAGCGGTCTGGTAGCCGTACTCGGTGATCCACAGGCGAATCCTGCGACCGTAGAGCCGGTCGAGCTCCTTGACGAGGTCGTTGATGTTGCCGAGGGTGACGGCGTTGCGCGAGGGCGGCCTCGTCGCCGGCGTCTCGTTCTTGAAACCGTAATACGGATGGTGCGCGTAGGCGTCGAAGCCCTTCGCCCCGCCCCTCTTCATCGCGCGCAGGAAGGCGAGCGGGGAGACGGACGGGCGGCCGCCGGACGGGCTGTTGTTGCCGCGCGGGGCGGTCACCCCACAGGCGACCAGCTCGCCGCGGATGAGCGTGCGCTTGACCCCCGTCACGATCGCGTTGCAGAGCTTCGCGTACGTAGCCCCGCTGGCAATGGCGCGGCCGCGGAACTGAGGCGTCAGCCAGATCGGGTTGTTCGGCTCGTTCCAGGCGATCCAGTGGCGGACGGCCGGTAGCAGCCGGGCGTCGGACACGCGGCGGTAGGTGCCGCTGTAGCGCGTGGCCGCCGCGTAGGCGAAGTCGCGCAACTGGCTCATATGGCGCGCCGTCGGGGCGACGCGCGTGCCCTTCCTACCGTTCGCCCAGTCGGGCGTCCCGACGATCGAGAACACGACCTTGATCTTGTACTGCGCGGCGTAGAGGACCGCTCGGTCGTAGATGCCCCAGTCGTACTGGCCGTCGTTCGGGTCGGTGGGCCGCACCGTGGGATCGACGCCGGCGACGCCGAAGCGGCCGCCCCAGTAGAGGTTCATGCGCACGGCCTTCGAGTTGAGCTCCCCGAGCGTGCGGAAGCTCTCGTCCGGATCGCCGTAGAGCGTGTTGGCCTCGTCGTAGACGCCCTTCAGCATCGAGCGCGACGGCGAAGCGGTCTGGGCGACGGCGGCGCTCACGAGCGCGGCCACGACGGCGAGTAGGACGATGCGTCTAGACACGAACGGATTCCCTCCCCTGGATCGAGAGCAGCCTCTTCAGGCCGTCCTCGAGATTGACTTCGGGCTCCCAGCCGAGCAGCTGGCGGGCGCGCGTGATGTCCGGCTCGCGCACCTGCGGGTCGTCCACCGGCAGGGCCTCGTAGACGATCGTGCTCGTCGAGCCGCTGACACGGAGCACGATCTCGGCCAGCTCGAGCAGCGTGAACTCCTGCGGGTTGCCGATGTTGACCGGCAGGTGCTCCCCGCTCTGGGCGAGCAGGTAGAGGCCGCGGATGAGGTCGTCGACGTAGCAGAAGCTCCGCGTCTGCGAGCCGTCGCCGTACATCGTCAGCGGCTTGCCCTCGGTCGCCTGGCGGATGAAGTTCGGGATCGCGCGCCCGTCGTAGGGGCGCATGCGCGGACCGTAGGTGTTGTGCGCCATCACCCCGGTGCCGGCCCAGAAGTTTTCGTGACCGGGCACGGAGAAGTCGTAGACAAGCTCCGTCGCCGGAATCTCCCGGATCGCCTTCACTGGAGCCCAGACGAGGTCACCGGTGCAACGAGCGTTGAGCTTCTGGTTGACGCCGCGGTCCCATTCCAGCGGGCTCCAGGGCTGGACATTGGCGAGCGTCAGCCGCCAGAACGGGTATGTGCGCTCGCCCGTTCTCGCACGAAAGGTCGTCAGATAGCGCCCGATGGACGGCACGAGACCGAAGCGGGCGAACGCGACGACGAGATCGTCCTTCAGCTCGTCGTGCACGGTTGAGAACTCGTGACGGATTCCCTCATCGAACTTCGCGCCCGAGTGCACTCCGTCGCCCTCACGGTAGCCCTCCAGGAACCACTTGAGGCGGGCAAGCGGCAGGCCAAGAATCCAGCCGGGGATGCGCTTTCGGTTTCCTCCGAAGCCGAGATACTCCATCAGCCTGAGCAGGAGCCGCGAGTGGACGAAGATCGCCGCCGACCGCGCGTGCCTGCCCGCGGACTGCACGACGTGCAGGCCTAGCTCGCGCTCGAAGATCGTGCTCGCCCGCGCGAGCAGGCTCTCGTCGCCGCTCAGCGTCAGAAAAGCGTTGCCCTTGCTCTCGTGCCAGGACCCCTCGGCGACCCAGAGCCCCAAGAGCCACAGGAGCTCGTCCGTCACGCGGACCGTTGCCGGCAGTGAGACGCTACTGCCGGCCGTGACGGCGCGGACGCGAGCGTCAGACGGAAGGCGATCGGCGATCCTCCGGAGTACTGGCAGCGGAACACGCTCGCTCTCACGCATGCGAATGAGCTTCGTCCAGGCTCCGTTCCGCCAGTTCGGACCGGCATTCCGACGCTCCGTCACGAGCAACCCGAAGAGGTCTTGACGGCGCTCCCACACAGCCGCGCCAAGACCAGGCGACTCGACGCACAGTTTCCACGGATCGCCTTCCGCGTAGTCCCAAACGTCGAGGATGCTGACGGTCGTGCGATCCCGCTCCGGCACGTCGATCCGGCGCGCGATGGCGACTCGGTCGCCAGGTTTCAGGTCGCTGGCCTCGCGCGCCTGTGGCTCGCCGTCCGGGCCTTCGACGAAGAGCGAGTGGTGGCCCGTAACCCGGATCGACCGGCCATATCGCGTCTGCACCTCGAAGCACGAGCCGGAGGACGGATGCGCGATCAGCGACGTCGCCGGCGCGGAAACCATCTCGCCGCCCGACGAGAACGCAGGGACCTCGTACCCGTCCAGCGGGTACTCCATCGCGGGCGAGAAGTCGTCCAGGAGCGCGAGACTCCGGGGAGCAGCCGTCGGCACGTAGCCGGCGGCCACGGCGCGCGGAGCGAGGCGTGCTGCGAACTCCGCGACGGTGGTCCGGTGCAGCTCGCGCCCGTCATCGAACAGGACCTGCTCGTCAGCCAGGATCGAGTTGAAGATGCGGGCGATGCACGTGTCGACGCCCTGCTGGCGGTGGTAAGCCATCGTCAGCGCCTCGGCGTAGCGCTTGGCCTCGTCGTAGACCCCGCGCGGCCCGATCGGGTTGACGTGGCCCCAGTACGTCTCCGGCTGCGGGTGGACCTGCGGGTCGCCGTAGACCTCGCTCGTGGAGGCGAGCAGGAAGCGGGCGCGCTTGAACTTGGCGAGGCCGAGCGCGTTGTGCGTGCCGTACGACCCGACCTTGAGCGTCTGCAGCGGCAGGCGCAGGTAGTCGATCGGGCTCGCCGGGCTGGCCAGGTGGTAGACGATCTCGACGGGCTCGTCGACCTCGAGGTGGCGCGTGAGGTCGTGATTGACGAAGGTGAAGGCCTCGTCGCGGAGGTGCTCGACGTTCTGGAGCGAGCCGGTCTCGAGGTTGTCCACGCAGATGACGCGATGGCCCTGCTCGAGCAGGTACTCGCAAAGGTGGGAACCGAGGAAGCCGGCTCCGCCGGTTACGACGGCGGCGGGCATCCGGGCGATCGTACCGGCGGCCCCGGAGCCCGCCGGTCGATCCTTACGAACTTCTAACCTGGGCGGAATGGCCTGGTTCGCAGCCCTCGCCACCCTCGGCGCGATCCGCGTCGCGATCCCGCTCGCGGCCCTCGCGGCGGAGGGCTCGAGCCTCCCGGGCCTGCCGCGCTACGACTTCGTAGCGCTGACGGGCGACGCCACGGGCTACTACGCGGCGGCGCGCGAGTTCATGGCGGCCTGGGGGCGTCTGCCGCCGGTGCTGGTCGCGGCGCTCGCCGTCGCCGCGGTCGCGGCGGGCGTGCTGCTCGTGCG
>JBOHAW010000027.1:0-3987 GCA_050697975.1 Gaiellaceae bacterium | reverse complement strand
GCTCTACGCCGACCGGCTCGAGGGCCGGGCGGCCGCCGCCGCCGGTGACGTGGAGCGGGCAACGGAGCTCCTGCGCCGATCCGCCGAGGGGTTCGCTGCCCTCGGCGCCCGCTGGGAGGAGGCGTGGTCGCGCCTCCTGGTCGCTGAGGTCATCGTCGGCGGCGAGGCGCGGCAGGCCGAGCGCGAGCTCGCAGCCGCCCTTCCCGTCTTCGAGCAGCTCGGCTCCGTCCGCGAGGCCGAGCGAGTGCGCGCGTTGCTCGCGGACATCGCGGCCTAGGGTAGGCCACCTCGGTCAGCCGGTTTACACTGCCCCGCATGACCGGGCTGCAGCGCGCATTCATCCAGTACTGCCGGGTGTACGTGTGGGTCGTCTTCCTCGAGTTCTTCCTCGCCGGCCTCGGCTCGTTCCACGCCACGGACGACTACCACCTGCACAACCTCTTCGGCCTCGGCCTGCTCGCCGGGTCCGGCCTGATGCTCCTCTGGACGATCGCCGGGCGCTTTCCGGGCTTCCTGATCCGGATGACCGCCCAGCTCGTCGCGATCAACGCGCTCATGCTCTGGACCGGGATCGTGAACGAGGACGCCCCGGCGGACGCCGATCTCGAGCGCGGTCTCGCCGCGTTCCATGTCGTCATCGCCGTCGGCATCTATGTCCTCGCGAGCGTGATCGTCCGGAGGGCCGCAGCCGCGTTCGGCGTGAAGCCTCCGCTGACCCTCTTCAACCTGGTTAGCCGGCTGAAGCGCGCAGGCCGGTCGCCGGCATCGAGCGAGACCGGCTCGAGCAACGACTAGATAGGCCTGTGATCCGTCCAGCGTGAGCGACGGCGTCAGGCGATGGACGGTCCGGTACCGGGCGCACAACCGGATGCCCCGGCCGGCGATCGTGATCGTTCCGGCCCAGTACGGTCCGCAGCGTCGCACCCCCGCCTTGCCGCTGGTGATCTCGCCCCACGGCCGGGGCGTCCGGGCTGCCACGAACGCCCGCATGTGGGGCGCACTGGCCGCCCGGGGCGACTTCGCCGTCGTCTGTCCGGGCGGGATGGGACGGCGCTTGCCGCTGCACTCCTGGGGCTTTCACGGTCAGATCGGCGACCTCGCGCGCATGCCCGGGATCGTCCGCGCCAGGCTGCCCTGGCTCCGCGTGGACACCACGAAGATCTACGCGGTCGGCGGGAGCATGGGCGGCCAGGAGACCCTGCTCCTGCTCGGCCAGCACCCGCGCCTGCTCGCGGGTGCGGTCGCCTTCGACTCGGTCACGAACTTCTACCGCCGCTACGGCGACTTCGGCCTGACGCCGCGGACGCGCGGCCTGCAGGCAATCGCCCGCACCGAGGTGGGCGGGACGCCGCGCACCAACCCAGTCGGCTACGTCCTCCGGAGTCCGACGCACTGGATCCGCGACGTCGCACGGTCGGGCGTGCCGCTCCAGCTCTGGTGGAGCCTCGCCGACGAGGTCGTCTTCGACCAGCTGCACCAGTCGGCGCACTTCTACAGCGAGCTGCGAGAGCTCCGGCCTCGCGGCCGGGTCGAGTCGGTGACGGGCTTCTGGAGCCACTCGGCCGGATACTCCGAGATCCAGCTGCCAGGGGCGGCGCGCTGGCTCGGTCTGCTCCCGTAGCCGGTTGCACTCCGGGCCCCGGACCGGAGACAGTGTCCCCGTGGCCGGCAATGGAGCTTCGAAGCGCGTCCTCGTCCTCGGCGGCGGCGTCACGGGCGAGCACTTCGTGGGGGCGCTGCGGCGGCTCGATCAGGACGTCGAGATCACGATCGTCGAGAAGCAGCTCGTGGGCGGAGAGTGCTCGTACTGGGCCTGCATGCCGACGAAGACGATGCTGCGCTCGGTCGACCTGATCGCGTCGGCGAAGATCGCGCCCGGCGCGGCGGAGGCGATCACCGGACCGGTCGACGCCGGCAGCATCTTCAGCTGGCGCAACTGGATGACGAGCGACTGGGACGACTCGGGCCAGGTCGACTGGCTCGATTCCCAGAACGTCGAGCTCGTCCGCGGCGAGGCCCGCGTGGCCGCCCCCGGCCGAGTGGCCGTGGACGGGCGCGAGCTCGAGTACGGCAAGCTCGTGATCGCAACCGGCTCGGTTCCGGTGATCCCGCCGATCGAGGGCCTTCAGGACGTCGAGTTCTGGACGAACCGCGAGGCGACGGAGACGATGGACGTCCCGGAGAGCATCATCGTGCTCGGGGCCGGCGCGGTGGGCTGCGAGCTGGCGCAGTTCTTCCGGCGGGTCGGGTCGGACGTGACCCTCGTCGTGCGCGGCGACCGGCTCGTGCCGCGGGTCGACGCGTCGGCCGGAAAGCTGCTCCTGGACGCGTTTCGCGAGGACGGCATCGACGTGCGCCTCGACACCGGCGTCGAGTCGGCCGAGCCCGGCATCACCGCGCGGCTCGTCGGCGGCGGCGCGGTCACCGCCGAGCGCCTGCTCGTGGCGACCGGACGGCAGGCCAACGTCGAGGGCTTCGGGTTCGAGGAGCTCGGCGTCACGATCGGGCGTCGCGGCGTGGACGTGGACGCAGGCCTCAGGGCGGCCGAGGACGTCTGGGCGCTCGGCGACGCCACCGGCGTCGCGCAGTTCACCCACGTGGGCAAGTACCAGGCACGCGTGGCCGCGGCGAACGTCGCGGGCGGGGACGCCCGCGCCGACTACCGGGCGATTCCCGCGACGATCTTCACCGACCCGCAGATCGCCTCGGTTGGGACGATGGACGGAGACGGTCTCGTCACCGCCGAGTGGGGGCTAGACGCCACGCCGCGGACGTCGACGTACGAGAAGCCCGCTCGGCCCGGGCTGCTCAGGATCGCCGCCGATCCCGAGCGCCGCGTCGTCGTCGGGGCGACCGCGGTCGGCCCCGAGTCGGGCGAGTGGCTCCAGCAACTGACGCTCGCGATCAGAGCGGAGGTCCCGGTCGACGTGATCCGCGACACGATCCAGCCGTACCCCACCTTCTCGGAAGCGGTCTTCTTCGCCGTCCGGGAGCTGCCGCTCTGATGCACGCGGACGATCGCTTCGGCCACGACCGGTTCCTCGTGAAGCAGCTGATCCGGCCGATGGTGAACCTCTACGAGGTCTTCGCCCTCTCACCGGGGACCGACGCACCGGGCGCCCGCGTGGCGTTCGTGCGTCAGAAGCGCATGGCGCTGAAGGAGGATCTGCGCGCCTTCGCCGACGACTCCGAGACGGAGGAGGTCTTCCGGATCAAGGCGCGCAGCCTGCTCGACGTCGGCGGCCGGTACGACGTCACCGGCGGCGACGGCACGCCGCTCGGCGCGCTCCAGAAGCTCTTCGGCCAGTCGCTCCTCCGCTCGACATGGCGGGTCCTCGACGCGGACGACAGCGAATTGTTCGTGGCCACCGAACGGAGCCTGGCCGTGGCGATCGGACGCCGGATCGCGGACATCGTTCCCTACGGCGATCTCCTGCCGATCCCGTACCACTTCGTCTTCCGCTCGGGCGAGCAGGAGCTCGGCGGCCTCACGCGCGTGCTCGGTCTGCGCGACCAGTACCGGCTCGACCTGAGCGGCGACCCCGACCGCCGCGTCGACCGGCGCCTGGCGATCGCTCTCGCCGTCGGGCTCGACGCGCTCCAGTCCCGCTAGTGCCGCCTGCAGGGGCACTCGGAGTTTCTTAACCCGCCAAACCGGCAAAGTCGCGCCTGCGTTGACTCCTCAATCAACGGAAGGGAGACCATGTACATCGGCGGTGGCGTTCTCACGCTGATCATCATCATCCTGATCCTGATCTGGCTCTTCTAGGAGACTCGACAACTCGAGCTCAGGGGGGAGCCCCTGGTTCCCCCCTGTCCAGGAAGATTCTGATCTCGGCCAGCTCGCGAAACCCGAGCCGGTTCAGGATTGGTCGCGACATCGCGCCTGCCTGCGTGATCAACGCGGGCGTGCCACGCGCGACGGCAGCCGCCCAGCGCGCCGCGACGAGCGCCCGGTAGGCGCCGCGCCCGCGCGCGTTCGGGAGC
>JBOHAW010000026.1:0-4583 GCA_050697975.1 Gaiellaceae bacterium | reverse complement strand
TGCCTCGGGGTCGGAGGGATCGTCCTCCTGTACCGCCGCGGCCTGCGCGCGGAGGCGCTGCTCACCGGCGGTCTCGCGGCGGCGTACCTGGTCTACAACTCGGGCTACCACGACCCGTTCGGCGGCTTCTCGCCGGGCCCACGCTTTCTCGTGCCCGTACTGCCGTTCCTCGTCCTCGCGATGGCGCCCGTCCTGAGGAGGCTGCCGGCGACGACGCTCGCCCTCGCGGCCGTCTCGGCGCTGCTGATGATCGGCGTCACGGTGAGCGGCCCGCTGCTCGCGTTCGACGGGCGCTTCCACGAGCGGATCGCGGAGGGATGGTTCAACGGACGAAGCTGGCTGACGATCGTGCCCTTCCTCGTGCTGGCGACGCTGTCCGCCGTCCTCGCGGCGCGTGCCACGTCCGGGCTCTCGCTGACACGGCGCGAGGCCGGCGTCGCCGCCGGTGCGATCGTCGCCTGGGCACTGGCGGCGGGCGCCACCGCGACCCTGCTCGAGAGTCCCGATCGGGGAACACGCGCGGTCTCGCTGGCGGCGTTCGGGATCGCCGCGGCGGCCGTGCTGGCCACGGCGCTCCTCGCGCGTCTGCTCCGGGTCGACCGCGGAATCGGCCTCTATAGACTCCGGCTGCCCGCGCGATGAAGCACCGTACCCTCGGTCCTCTCACCGTCTCGACGATCGGTCTCGGCTGCATGGGCATGTCCGCCTTCTACGGAACCGCCGACGAGGGCGAGGCGCTCGCCACCATCGATCGCGCACTCGAGCTCGGGTGCACCTTCCTCGACACGGCCGAGATGTACGGGCCGTTCACGAACGAGGAGCTGGTGGGCAGGGCGATCAGGGACCGTCGCGAGGGCATCGTCGTGGCGACGAAGTTCGGCGTCCGCTTCGCGCCCACCGAGGACAACCCGGCCAACCGGGTCCTCGACGGCTCGCGCTCGAACGTGCGGCGGTCGATCGAGGGGTCGCTGAAGCGTCTCGGAACCGACCACGTCGACCTCTACTACCTGCATCGAGTCGACCCGGGCACGCCGATCGAGGAGACCGTCGGTGAGATGGCACGGCTCGTGCGGGAGGGCAAGGTCCGCCATCTCGGCCTGAGCGAGGCGTCGGCCGGAACGCTGCGCCGCGCGCATGGGGTGCACCCGATCGCGGCGCTCCAGACGGAGTATTCGCTGTGGACGCGCGACGTCGAGGCGGAGATCCTCCCGACCTGCCGTGAGCTCGGCATCGGCTTCGTCCCCTACTCGCCGCTCGGCCGGGGCTTCCTCTCCGGCCGCTTCAAGTCGCCCGACGAGCTCGACCCCGACGACTTTCGCCGCTCCGGCCCGCGCTTCCAGGGCGAGGCGCTCGAGCACAACCTGCGCCTCGTCGCCAAGGTCGAGGAGCTCGCCGCCGAGAAGGGCTGCACCGCGGGACAGCTCGCGCTCGCCTGGGTGCTCGCCCAGGGCGAGGACGTCGTCCCGATCCCGGGCACGAAGCGCCGGACGTACCTGGAGGAGAACCTGGCGGCGGCCGACGTCGTCCTCTCCCGCGAGGACCTCGCGCGCGTCGACGCCGAGATCCCGGCGGCGGCCGGGGATCGGTACCCCAGCGCGGGAATGGCCGCGGTCAACCGCTGACGCCTCGGGCGGGAGGAGCGGGAGCTAGGGCTAGTTCTCGCCGGCGCGCTGCTCGACGGCGTGGAGCTTCTTCGCGATCGCCTGCATGAGCTTCCATGCGATCGCGCCGTTGTTCTCGACGAGCGGGCGGAAGTCCCACGACGTCATCCCGAGGCAGCGGAGCTCGCTGTCGGCCGTGATCGTGGCCGTGCGGTCGCTCTTCGCGATCAGCGCGATCTCGCCGAAGTAGTCGCCGGCGTGGAGCTTGCCGCGCTCCTGCCCGCCGACGCTGACCGAGGCCTCGCCGTCCTGGATGACGAAGAAGCCGACGCCCCCTCCGCCCTCGGTCGTCACCTCCTGGCCTTCCTTGAAGGTGACCTCCTTGAGGCCGCTCGCGATCGACTCGAGGTCGCGTCCCTGGAGGTCGGCGAACAGGGGGACGCGCTGGAGGAGGTCGACACGGCTCGAGCTCACGGATCGATTCTATTCCCGGTTGCCGGCATCGCCAATCACGCCGTACCCGGGCGGACGGACCCGAGCCGTGCCCCGATCACGGTCTCGGCCGCCTCCGCGCTCGCCTCGTCGCCGGTCACGGCCGCGATGAACTCGTCGCGCTCGAGCGTGTACACCTGAGCCCCGGTGCGGGCGGTGACCGTCGCGGTGCGCGGAACGTCGCGCAGGAGCGCGATCTCGCCGAAGTAGCCGCCCGGCCCGAGCGGAGTGGCGGGCCGCCCGTCGACGACGACCTCGAGCTCGCCCTCGTCGACGACGTAGAAGCGGTCGCCGCGGGCGCCCTGGCGCACGATCTCGGCGCCGGGCTCGAAGCTCGCCGCGGCGAGCCGGGCCGCGAGCGGCTCCAGGGTCGCAGCCGGCAGCGGAGAGAAGATCGGGATCGCCCGCAGCAGCTCGAGCTGGCGCTCGGGCACGACCGCGCCGGCCTCGATCGCGCGCAGCCGGCTCCACAGGAGCGCGACGAGAGCAGGCAGGAGCGCACCCGTTGCGATCAAGGCGCCGCGGACGCCGATCAGCTCGATCAGGAGCGGCGCCGCGATCGACCCGAGCCCGATCCCGGCGACGAAGACGCTCTGGAGGACGCCGAAGACCCGCGAGAGCACCTCGTCGGGAACGCTTCGCTGCAGCAGCGTCAGCGCCGAGACGTCCGCGACGGTGTTCCCGACTCCGACCACGGCGAGGAGCAGGAGCGCGGCGGCCGCCTCCGGGACGAGGCCGATCAGCGCGATCGGCACGCCCCAGAGCAGGAGGCCGACTCCGAAGCCCATGGCCAGCCGCTGCCGGCCCACGAGCGCGACCGACGCGACCGCGCCGAGGATGCCGCCGATGCCGATCGCCGAGTTGAGAAAGCCCACACCGGCTTCGCCCAGGTCGAGGAGCTCGACGGAGGAGACGACGATCAGGACCTGGAGGGCGCCCGCGACGGCGAGCTGGGCGCCGTACAGGCCCACGATCACGCGGAGCGCACGATCGAGCCCGATCGTGCGAAAGCCGGCCAGCATCGACCGTGTGACCCCCTCCTTGCGTTCCGACGGCGTGCGTTCGCCGTCGGCGGGCCGGCGGATGCGTCCCGCCATCAGCGCCGACGCGAAGAAGAGGACGGCCGCGGCCGTGAAGGCGACGCCCGTGCTCGCCGCGGCGAGCAGCAGGCCGGCCAGGGCCGGGCCGATGAACACGCCCACGCTCTCGATCGTCGTCGCGACGACGTTGGCGGCCGTCAGCTCCTCGGGCGTCGCCGCCAGCGCCGGCACCAGAGCCGCCTGTGCCGGGCGGAAGGCGCTCGAGATCACGGCGACGAGGACGGCGAGGGCGTAGACGACGAGCTCGGGGGCGTCGGCGAGCGCGGCGGCGGCGGTCGCCGCCATCGCGACGCCGCGGCCCAGCGAGACCGCCAGCATGACCCGCTCGCGCGGGTACCGGTCGCCCAGGCCGGCGACGAAGGGCGCGAACACGAGGGCGGGCACGACCCGGATGAGCGCCACCAGCCCCACCGCGGCCGCCCCGCCCTCCTCGTACGCGAAGACGGCCAGCGTGACGATGTAGGCGAAGAAGCCGGTGATCGAGAACGCCCAGGCGAGCTCCAGCCGCCGCAGGTTCGCGTTCGCGAAGACGGCCCGGAACGCGCCCAGCGACTCACGCAGATGACCCGCCGCCCCAGCCACGGCGCCCAGCATGGCAACTGCTGTTGTTTTTTTGAAGGGAAGCGGGGAAGATTTCGGTGTCGTCCACCGTCTTGTGGCTGATAGGCAACAGGTCTCCAGCAGCGAAAGGAGCAGTTGTGGCGAACGCTGAGGATCGCGACGCAGTCGCGGAAGAGGTCGAGGGTCACGCCCTCGAGCAGGACCCGCAGGAGCGCAGGGCAAACGCGGAAGGTGACCGCGAGGCACTGGCCGAGGACCCGGACGTCGAGGGCCATGCGTTCGTCGACCGGCCCGTCATCGACGGCGCCTAGAACACTCACGCGCGAGCAAGATTGAACCGGGGCGGCCGATGCCGCCCCGGTTCGCGTTTCAGAGCAGGCCGGCGCTCGGCCTGAGCGCCCCGAGCCGGGCGGCGATCACGCTGTTCGCCGCCGCCGCGCTCGCCGGGTGGCCCGTGACGACGGCGATGAAGTCCTCCCGCTCGAGCGCAAGCGCCTCGGTCTCGGAGGATGCCGTGACGGTGGCCGTGCGGGGGACGTCTCGCAGGAGCGCGATCTCCCCAAAGGACTCGCCGGGACCCAGGGCACGGGCCGGCCGCCCGGCGACGACGACCTGGACCTCGCCCGCCGCGATCACGTAGAAGCGGTCGCCGGGATCGCCCTCGGCGAAGACCTGCTCGCCGGGGACGAGCCTGACCTGCGTGACCGCCGACGCCAGGCGCTCGATCGTCGCGGCCGGCAGCGGCGCGAAGATCGGGACCGACCGAAGCAGCGCCGGCGCGCCGACCGGACCCGCGGCGGGCGCGATCCTGGACAGGCGGCGCCAGGAG
>JBOHAW010000025.1:0-12504 GCA_050697975.1 Gaiellaceae bacterium | reverse complement strand
GGCACGAGCAGCGCGGTCTCGCCGTCGGCGAGGAGCTCGCGCGCGGCAGGCGTGTCGCCCGTGACGAGCGGGGTGCCGCAGGCGAGCGCCTGGTAGGCCTTGTTCGGGATCACGCGGCGGGCCTTGCCCGACTCGCCGAAGATGCCGAGCGCGCACGCGGCGCGGTGGAGCTCTTCCGGCAGACGCTCGTACGCCACCCACGGCACCCACTCGACGTTCGCCGGCCGCGCTTCGAGCAGGCGGTCGAGCTGGCCGCTGCCGATGATGCGGATCCGCAGCTCGGGAGCGAGTCGCGCGGCGGCGAGGATCGTCTCGAGGCCGTGCAGCGGAATGAGCTTGCCCACGAACAGCGGCGGTCCGCGAGGGTCCCACCCAGGCCCGAACAGGCGCTCCTCCGCGCCGACGAGGCACACCGCGACCCGCTCGCGGGGGATCGCGGCGAGCCGTGCGAGGTGATCGGCGTGCGCCTCGGTGTCCGCGACGACGAGATCGGCGGCGCGAAGTGCGCGCCGGTCGAGCGCGAGCAGCAGCCGGGCTGCGGGCGATCCCGGGCGGAAGCGCCGGCGATCCTCGACCAGGGTGTCCGAGAGCGACACGAGCGGGTTGAAGACGACCGGCGCCCCCCAAGCCGCGCGCCGGGCGGCGGGCAGGTCGAGATGTCCCGGGTATCCGACGATGACCGCGTCGAAGCGCTCGCCGCCGCGACGGCGCACGAGCCGCGCCTGCGCGCGCACGAGTCGCGCCGCGACTCCGGCCCCTGCCGCCCACTTGTGCTCGCGACCCTCCCACACCGGCTCGTGGCGCTCCTGCACTTCCACGCCGGCACGCCGGAGGCACGAGATCACCTGCGCGTTGCGGGGATAGCGCCGCTCGTACGTGCCGAAGTAGAGAACCTTCAGTGCAGGATCTCGTCGACGTGCAGGTCGGCGCGCTCCCGCTCGCGCCTCATGGTGTGGCTCGTGAGCAGCTCGCTGATCAGGCCGAGCGAGAAGAACTGGAGGCCGACGACGACGAGCAGCACGCCCAGCGTGAGGAGCGGGCGGTGTCCGATGGCCTGCCCGGAGAGCTTCAGCGCTGTGAGGTAGACGAGGATCGTGAATCCGACCGCTCCCAGAGCGAGCCCGAGCCCGCCGAAGAGGTGGAGCGGCCGGTGCCGGTAGCGGCCCATGAAGGAGACCGTCAGCAGGTCGAGGAACCCGCGCAGGTAGCGCTCGAGCCCGTAGCGCGAGCGTCCGTGCTCGCGCGGGCGGTGGTTCACCGGCAGCTCGGCGACCCGGTACCCCTCGTAGTGCGCGAGCACGGGCACGAACCGGTGCAGCTCGCCATAGAGGTTGAGATCCCGTACGACTTCGGCCCGGTATGCCTTGAGCCCGCAGTTCATGTCGTGCAGGCGGATGCCCGAGAGGCGGCTTGTGACCGCGTTGAAGATTCGGGAGAGAACCCGGCGGGAGAGCGGATCGCGCCGGCGCGTCTTCCAGCCCGAGACGAGGTCGAAGCCTTCCTCGAGCTTCGCCAGCAGGCGCGGGATCTCGGCCGGATCGTCCTGGCCGTCCCCGTCGATCGTCACGATGCGCTCGCCGCTCGCGTGCTCGAATCCCGCCGCCAGCGCTGCCGCCTTCCCGAAGTTGCGGCGCAGGCGTACGACGCGCACGTTCTCCTGGGCGGCGTGGAGGTGCGTCAGCGCCGAGAACGAGCCGTCGGTGGAGCCGTCGTCGACGAAGACGGCCTCCCAGCTCTCGCCGAGCGGCTCGAGGGTGGCGCGAAGCTCGTCGTAGAGGTAGGCGAGGCTCCGCTCCTCGTTGTGGACGGGGACGACGACGGACAGCACGGGGAGAGATTATGCAAGCGACGTGACCGAGCTCCTGTCGATCGACGAGGCGCAGAGGCGCATCCTGGAGCGTGTGCGGGCGCTGCCCGCCGAGCCGGTCGCGCTCGAGCTCGCGGCCGGCCGGGTGCTCGCGGAGCCGGGTCGCGCGGCGGTCGACCTGCCGCCGTTTGCGAGCTCGGCCATGGACGGCTTCGCGCTGAGGTCGGCGGACACTCCGGCGACGCTCCCCGTCGCCGATCGCATCGCCGCCGGCCGACCGGCCGAACGGGAGCTCCAGCAGGGCGAGGCGATGGCGATCGCGACGGGCGGAGCAGTCCCGGCGGGTGCCGACGCGGTCGTGCCGATCGAGGACGTCGTCGATCGTGCCGACAGCGTCGAGGTCCCGAAGGCGGTTCCGGGCGGCGCGAACGTTCGACCCGTTGGCGGGGATGTTCGGGCCGGCGACGTCGTCGTGCCGGCCGGCGAGCGCCTCGGTCCGGCACAGCTCGGCGCGCTCGCCGCCGCGGGCGTCGCGGTGGTCTCGTGCGCGGGTCGCCCCCGGGCTGCCGTTCTCGCAACCGGATCCGAGCTCCGGCGCGCGGGCGAGGCGCTCGGCCCCGGGGAGATCTACGAGTCCAACGGGCTCATCCTCGCCGCCGCCCTCGCGGACGCGGGCGCCGCCGTCGAGCGCCTGCCAACGGTGGAGGACGACGAGGATGCCCATCGAGACGCCATCCGGCGCGGCCTGGACGCCGATCTGCTCGTGACCTCCGGCGGCGTCTCGGTGGGCCCGCACGATCTCGTCCGCCGGATCGGAGCGGAGCTGGGCGTGGAGGAGGTCTTCTGGGGCGTCGCCGTGAAGCCCGGCAAGCCGCTGTGGTTTGGCGTGCGCGGCCGCGCGCTCGTCTTCGGCCTGCCCGGCAACCCCGTCTCGGCGCTGGTCGGCTACGAGCTGTTCGTCCGTCCCGCCGTGCTCGCGCTGCAGGGTCTCGGCCGGCCGCTGCCGATTTTCGAGCCCGGCCGCCTCGGCGGCAGGCTGCGCCGGAGCCCGGCCCGCGAGCAGCTCGTGCGCTCGCGCACCCGGCTCGACGGGGAAGATGTGCTGCTCGAGCCCCTGAGCGGCCAGGAGTCGCACATGATCGTCCGCGCGGCGGGTGCGGACGCGCTCGTGCTCGTCCCGCGCGGCGAGGGCGAGCTCCCCGAGGGCGCCCCGATTCGCTTTCTCCGTCTCTCCGGCGGCTAGTCCGAGGTCGCGAGCGCGGCGGCCGGAATCGGCTGCGAGCCGGCGCCGCGCGGCGTCGCTCGCACGGGCGCCGCGTAGACGAGGAGCCGATGGGTGGCGAAGAAGCGTGGATGACAGGCCTGGAGCGCGAGCGTCTCGCGGCCGCGCGAGCGGAGGACCTCGAGTGCCGTCGCCTCGACGACCACCGAGCGTGTCACCCGGTACTCGAAGGCCGCGTACGGCAGCTCGAAGATCACCCGGTCGCCACTGCGGAGCCTGTCGATGTGCGAGAAGGGCGCAAGGTAGGTCGTCCGGTGGCCGGCCACGTAGACGAGCTCCCCCTCGCCGGGCATGAACGAGCCGAGATACCGGCCCGGGCCTCTGCGCAGGGTGCGGTGATCGGTGCCGTTGACGACGATCATGTTGAGACCGAGCCGCTTGATCCGGAGGCGTCCGATCGCCTCCCCCCGCCGCGAGCTCGTGCGAAACAGCTTCGCGTCGGCGCGCAGGCGCCCGCGCCGATCGGCGAGCGAGGCAGGCGAGGCTCGCGGGACGAACTCGTCGAAGCGCCGCTCGTAGCTGGAGGCGAGCTCGCGCTGCTCGAGCCGCGTGTAGACGCCCGTGAAGGGATCCTCCCACCGCCAGACCACGAACGCCCAGGCGAGCGTGCCCAGGCCGGCCGCGATGAGCAGCGTGCCGAGGATCCGGACGAGCCGCCTCATCATCCCTCCAACGCTCGGCTGCCGTCGTCGGGTTCGTGCCGGCGGCGTGCGCGCACGGTGCGCAGGGCGCGTCCGATCACGGTGCGGACCATGCCGAGCCTGGGCCGCTCGGCCGCGCTCGGGTAGGGCCCGTAGCGGCGCACGGCGAGCGTGGCGAGCTGGGCGGACGCCGCGAGCCAGACGAGGAACACGATCACCGTCGAGAGCTCCACGTAGCCGACGGCGACGAGCGTCGCGAGGTACCACGGGGTGTCGAAGCCCAGTCCGAACCGCAGGGCGAACGAGCCGAGGAGGAGCAGCGGCCCCGCCAGGCCGGCGGCGAACACGCCGAGTCGAAGCGCGACCCTGCGGTCGCACACCTGCGGCAGCCAGATCCACGCGTGCAGCGACGGCAGGAGGAAGAGCAGCGCAAAGGCGTTCGTCGCGATCACGACGAGCGCGAGGACGGCGAGCACGAGCAGGGCCGCGGTGTAACCCGCCAGCTCCTCGGTCACCTCGACGCGTCCCTGCGGGAGCAGGCGCTCCCGCGCGGCCAGCCAGGCGAGCAGAAGCGGGATCGCGAACGCCACGAGCCCGAGCGCCGGCCAGTCGCCGGCGGCGGCGCTCTCCGGGGACAGCGGCCTCGCGGCCCCGTCGGGCCAGGCGCCGAGCACGGCGAAGACGCCGAACAGGAGTCCCGCGAACAGCCAGAACCCCAGACGGCTGCGAAAGCTTCGGAGGGCGGGCAGGAGCGGGATCCGCCGCCGCCGGCAGCGGGCGAACAGGTCCACGGCCGCTGCCAGGAAGGGTAGGAGCGCGGCGATCAGCACGAGCTGGACTGCCCAGCCCCGGACGAGACGGGAGCCCAGGTAGACGTAGGTGGGCGATCCGGGCTCGAGCTCGAGCCCCTGGTCGAGCGATGCGACGAGGGCCTGGGCCGAGCGGCCCATGACCTCGAGGCTCGCGCCGCTCAGCCGCGCCCCCGAGTCACCGAAGGAGGGGGGCGGCCGGTCGCCGGCCGTGGTGAGCGTGAGCGCCGGCACGCCGCGGGCCACGAACGGCGCGTGCTCGTACAGGCTGAACGGAAAGCCGAGGTCGACGAGCTGTCGGATCGCGCTGGGCCGAGCCGGCGCCCGTCCCGCCTGCTCGAGGATCCGCTCCGCGGCCGTCTGCACGAGCGACGCGGGCGGCGATCGCGGCAGGTCCCCCGAGAGCAGGAGGCGCGGGGGCGCGCGCGTGGCGATCGCGTCGAGGTCGATCACGGCGACGATGCGGTCTCGGTAGGCCGGGTCGTTCGCGAAGTGCGCAGCCCCGAGCGCTCCGAAGGCGCCGCCGTCGGTGGAGACGAACACGATCGTGTGCGCCGGACAGACGCTGAGCCCCTGCTCGCAGCTCGCTCCCGCCCTGGCGCGGGCGTAGGCGCGCGCGAGCTCGATCAGCGCCGCAGTGCCGGAGGCGTTGTCGTTCGCACCCGGTCCCGTCCCGGCGTCGTCGCGGTGCGCCATCACGACGATCACGTCGGGCGAGCGGCCGACGGCCTTCGCGATCAGGTTGCGAAGGCGAACGCGGCCTCGTCCCGGAATCTCCGCCTCGAACTCCTGGGGCACGGTCGTGAAACCGTACGGCTTGAAGCGATCCGAGACCCACCGGGCGGCGCCGAGCGAGCCGGCGGAACCTGGTGAGCGGTCCGGGTAGACGCGAGCGAGTTCCTTCGCGAGCCCGAGTGCCGACTCGCGGTCGAACGTCGGCGGGAGCTCGGGGGGAGGGAGCGCCTCGGGACGGGCGACGCTGAAGGCGGCCACGAGCAGCGGCAGGCCGACCAGGAGCCACGTGCCGCGGTACATGCGCCCGTTCACCGGACGCTCGAGCGAGCCGGGCCGCGGCCTTCGCCGCTCGAGACGAGGCGGGCGCGCAGCCATAGCGTGGCTATAGTAGGTGCAGGGAACGCTGGAGCGCGCCCGGCAGGCCGTTCGCTATGCCCGAGTCCTCGACCATCCTTCTCGTCGACGACGAGGACTCCATTCAGAAGCTCCTCGCGTATCCACTCCAGCGCGAGGGCTTTCGCGTGATCCAGGCCCGCGACGGCGAGGAGGCGCTCGCGCGCTTCTCCGCGGAGCACGTCGATTTGGTCGTGCTCGACGTGATGCTCCCCAAGCTGGACGGCCTGGAGGTCTGCAAGCGCCTGCGCGCAGCGAGCTCCGTGCCGATCATCATGCTCACCGCGCGGGACGACGAGCTGGACAAGGTGCTCGGGCTCGAGCTGGGCGCCGACGACTACATCACGAAGCCGTTCTCGATCCGGGAGTTCCGAAGCCGCGTGCGCGCGCTGCTGCGGCGGGCCTCGGCGGGTCGGCACGACGCGCGCGAGGACGAGGTGATCGTCAGCGACGGCCTGCGGATCGACCTGGCGCGCCGGGTGGTCCTCCTCGGCGACCGGCCGGTCCAGCTCACCTACGTCGAATTCGAGCTCCTGCGCATCCTCGCGTCGCAGCCGGGCCGCGTCTACACACGTCAGATGCTGCTCGAGGCGCTCTGGGGCGGCTCCGACTATCGCGAGCCGCGCACGATCGACGTCCACGTGCGCCACCTCCGCGAGAAGCTCGAGCGCGACCCGCGCGAGCCGGAGCTGATCTTCACGGTGCGCGGCGTCGGCTACCGCTTCCGCGACACATGAGCGCGTTCCG
The DNA here is from genome assembly GCA_050697975.1 of Gaiellaceae bacterium. Lineage (GTDB taxonomy): Bacteria > Actinomycetota > Thermoleophilia > Gaiellales > Gaiellaceae > JBOHAW01. Next base: position 6,090 of record JBOHAW010000025.1, on the reverse strand, counting down.
GGGTGTCGGCGCGCGTCTCAGCCTCGCGCTCGCAGTCGTCCTCGCGATCGCGTTCGGCGTCGTGTACGCCGTGGTGGTACCGCTGCTCGAGCGGAACCTGACCGAGGCCAAGCTCGACCAGCTGACGCGGTCGGCCATCGCCGAGGCCCGATTCTTCCCGTCGGCCGGCAACTTCGGGCTCGTCGACCCCTCGTACCAGGTCGACCTCGACGAGTACGTCGACGAGGCGGCGGTTGCCACGAACGCCCGTGTCGTCCTCCTCAATCCGCTCGCGACCCGCCAGCTGAGCGTGATCCAGGACTCGCGGGAGACGGCGACCGCTTTCGACGTCTCCGACGACCAGGTCGCGCTGCGCGCCACGCTCACCCTGGCGGTGCAGAAGGGCATCGTCCGTCGCGGCGAGGACTCCTACGCGGAGGTCGCGATTCCCGTGGCGTCGGGATACCTCGAGACGACCGTCATGCTCTTCTCGTCGCCGCTCGACGACACGCTGGCGAACGTCGAGCTGGTCAAGCGGCGCGTCCTGCTCGCGGGCGGGGTTGCGCTGGTGATCGCCCTCCTGCTCGGCCTCGGCGGCGCGTCTGTCTTCGCGCGCCGGATTCGCCGTCTCGAGCGCGCGGCGGACCGGATCGCGGGCGGCCAGCTCGACGAGCCGGTCGTCGACCGCGGCAACGACGAGCTCGGGCAGCTCGCGCGCACGTTCGAGCGCATGCGCCAGCGCCTCGCCCAGCTCGAGCACGCGCGGCGTGAGTTCATCGCCAACGCCTCGCACGAGCTGCGGACGCCGCTGTTCTCCCTCGGCGGCTTCCTCGAGCTGCTCGACGACGAGGAGCTCGACGAGCCGACGCGCCGGGAGTTCCTCGCGACGATGCAGGGGCAGGTCGAGCGGCTGGCGAAGCTGGCCACGGAGCTGCTCGACCTGTCGCGACTGGATGCCGGGCAGCTCCGGATCGACCTCGAGCCGGTCGACCTGACCGGGGTCGCGGGCGCGCTCGTCCAGGAGTTCGCCGCGATCGCGCTCGCGGGCGATCACGAGCTGGCGGTCGAGGGGGGCGCGGAGGACGTGGCCGCTCTCGGTGACGAGCAGCGCGTGCTCCAGATCGGCCGGGTGCTCGTCGAGAACGCTCTCCGCCACACGCCGGAGCGGACGCCGGTGACCATCCGGGTCGAGGGCAGGAGCGCCGAGGCGATCCTGGCGGTGCAGGACGCGGGGCCCGGCATCCCGGCCGAGCACGTCGAGCACGTCTTCGAGCGCTTCTACCGCATCGACGGGACCCTCGCATCGGGCAGTGGGCTCGGACTGGCGATCGCCCGCGAGCTCGCGGACGCGATGGGCGGCTCGCTCCAGGTGGAGACCGGGACCGGGCGAACCGTGTTCGCGCTCCGTCTTCCCGCCACGATCTCGCCGTCCGAGCGGCGGCCCGACGCCCGGATCGGCGCCGCGGGCTGACCCGTTTCCACGTGAAAACAGCGGCCCGGCCGGGACCGCTCGCTACAGTGGGCGAGCCTCGATGCGCCCCGCCGCCGTAGCCGCCGTCTCGCTCGCCTCCGCCGTCGTGGGCGCGATCGCCGTGCTGCTGGTCGGCGCGTCGGCCGGCTGGGTCGGCGACAGCTCGACCGAGACGGTGGTCGCGCCGAGGCCGGTCCCCGCGCTCGCGCCGGAGCAGGAGGACGGGGAGCCTGCGGCGGTCCGGTCGAGCGCCAGGCCCTTGCCCGGGAACGGCTTCGATCCCGCCCTCCTCTACGCCGCGCGCTCGCCCGGGGTCGTGACCGTGCACGCCTCGTTCGGAAACCAGGAAGCGCAGGGGTCCGGATTCGTCGCCTCGACCGCCGGCCACATCCTCACGAACTCACACGTGATCACGGACGCCGGCGAGGTGGCCAAGGCCTCGCAGGCGCGCGCGGCGCGTGAGGTCTTCGTCGAGTTCAAGGACGGAGAGCGCGTACCGGCCACGGTGGTCGGGTGGGACATCTTCGACGACGTCGGGCTGCTCAAGGTCGACCCTGCGGCGCACGCGCTCGCGCCGGTCCCGCTCGGCGACTCCTCCCGCGTCGTCGTGGGCGAGCCCGTGGCGGCGATCGGAAGCCCGTTCGGCGAGGTCGGGTCGCTTGCGGTCGGGGTGGTGTCGGCCACGCGGCGGTCGATCTCGGCGCTCACGTCCGACTATCTCCTCGTCGACGCGATTCAGACCGACGCGCCGATCAACCGGGGCAACTCCGGTGGCCCGCTCTTCGACGCGCGCGGGCGCGTGATCGGCATAAACGCCCAGATTCGGAGCAACTCGGGTACGGCCGAGGGGGTCGGATTCGCCGTGCCGATCAACTCGGCGAAGCGCTCGATGGCGCAGCTGATCGAGTCGGGACGGGTCTCGTACGCATACGTGGGGATCTCGACGGACGACCTGACGCCGGGGCTCGCCCGGAAGCTCGGCCTGCGGGTCACGCGCGGAGCGCTGATCGTCCGGGTCGACCGTGGGCCCGGCCGCGCGGCGGGATTGCGGGCGGGCTCGCGGGCGATCGAGGTCAACGGCCGCGAGTTCCGGACCGGCGGGGACGTCGTCCTCGCCATCGACGGTGAACCCGTCCGCAGCGGTGACGACCTCGTCCGCATCGTCGCGGGGCGGCTCTCGCCCGGCCAGGTGGTGACCTTTGCCATCCTGCGGGGATCGGCGCGGCTCAACGTCCCCGTCCGCCTCGGCGAGCGGCCCGCCGATTCGCCCGCCGGCTGAGCGGCGGTTTGGCCTCGGCGCTGCTGGTTAGAAGGTGTGCCAGGGGGTAGGAGTGTGTGTATCTGCACGTTGACGGGTCGCAAAACTGCGGATCTCGACAGGTAAAGCTTGTTTAATCTGATCAAAGCTTGGGTAGAGCCCCTGAGATGGCTCTCGGGACTACCTACGTGAGCGACCTCGAGTCCGAGAACGGCCGTGCGATCCGCCTCATCATCCCGGCGAAGCCCGAGTACATCACGCTCGTGCGGCTCGCTCTCACCGGTCTCTCTCGCCTGCGCAGCCTTCCCCAGGAGACGCTCGCCGACCTGAAGCTCGCCCTCACGGAGGCGTGCTCGAACTCGGTCCGGCACGCGTATCCCGGCGGCGCGGGTGTGGTCGAGATCGTCTACGACCTTCAGCCCGACCGGCTGGTGATCGAGGTCGCGGACAACGGCGAGGGCTTCGATCCGCAGGCCGAGAACAACCACCGCGGGGAGCTCGCCGAAGGGGGGCTCGGGATCGCGATCATCCGCTCGATCGCAGACGAGCTCGAGATCGGCGCCGGCCGTGACGGTCAGGGCTCGCGGCTGCGGTTCGTGAAGCTGCTCGGCGAGTAGGGCCGCACTCGCTAGAGTCAGCGGCCGCGGTTACGCCTGCGACCCCAGACCATGCTCCCAGTCGTCAACGTCGGACACAAGTCGCTCGGCGACTACGCCACCATCGCGACGCGCGGGCTGATGGCCGAGATCCGCAGGCTGGCCGATCCGCTCGCCGGCAAGCGCGTCGTGCACCTGTCGGCGACGGCGTTCGGCGGCGGGGTCGCCGAGATCAACTACACCCTCGTCCCGCTCATGGCCGACGCCGGTCTCGAGGTCGAGTGGCGGATCATCCACGGCCAGGACGAGTTCTTCAACGTCACGAAGACGATCCACAACGCGCTGCAGGGAGATCCGGTCGGCCTGACGGCGGAGCAGGAGGAGATCTTCAGCCGCTACGCGGCGCTCAACGCCGACGAGTTCGACGACGACTACGACTTCGTCATCGTCCACGACCCGCAGCCCGTCTCGATGATCGACCACTTCCCGGGCTCCCGGGCCAAGTGGATCTGGCGCGGACACATCGACTTCTCGACGCCGAACCCGGGCGTCCTCGACTTTCTGCTCCCCTCCCTGCGCCGCTACGACGCCACCATCTTCCACATGCGCGAGTACGTCCCTCGAGCCGACGGGCTGCCCGAGGCCTATATCTGGCCGCCCGCGATCGACCCGTTGGCGCCGAAGAACATGGCGCTCTCCGCCGAGGACGCGGCGTACATCGTCGACCAGTTCGGGATCGACGTCGAGCGGCCGCTCCTGACGCAGGTGTCGCGCTTCGACCCCTGGAAGGACCCGCTCGGCGTGATCGACGCCTACCGCGTCGTCAAGGAATCGCATCCGGAGATCCAGCTCGCCCTCGTCGGCTCGATGGCCCACGACGATCCGGAGGGCTGGGACTACTACAACCGCACGGTGGCGCACGCGGACAGCGACCCGGACATCTTCATCCTGTCCAACTTGAACAATGTCGGCTCGGTCGAGGTCAACGCGTTCCAGGTGCACTCGGCGGCGGTCGTGCAGAAGTCGATCCGGGAGGGCTTCGGACTGACGGTGTCCGAGGCGCTGTGGAAGGGGCGGCCGACCGTGGCCGGACGCGTCGGCGGCATCGTGACCCAGATCCACCACGGCGAGACGGGCTGGCTGGTCGATTCGGCCGACGAGTGCGCGGCGGCGTGTCTCGACGTCCTCGGCGACCCGGCCGCAGCCCGGCAGCGCGCGCTGCGCGGGAAAGAGCTGGTCCGGCGCAACTTCCTCACGCCGCGGCTCCTGCGCGACTGGCTCGCGCTCTTCAACCGCCAGCTCGGCTACGACACCGCCGGCGTCGAGCTCGCGACCGTCGGCGCGGCGTAGCGTCGGTTACGTTTCGCGGGTGGCGGACGACCGACGCAAGCTGATCGTCGTCTCCAACCGCGGACCCGTCGGCTTCGCGCGTGACCCGTCCGGGGCGCGTGTGGCGCGGCGCGGCGGGGGCGGCCTGGTCACCGCGCTCCGCAGCCTCGTCATCCACCACGACGTCACCTGGATCGCGAGCGCGATCAGCCGGGAGGACCGGGCCGTCGCGGAGGAGGCCGACGGCGAGGCGTTCGGCGAGACCGCTCGCGACGGCTCCCCGTACCGGCTCCGGCTCGTCGCGCACAGCCCGACCGCGTACGACTGGTTCTACAACGTCGTCTCGAACCCGATGCTCTGGTTCCTGCAGCACTACCTGTGGGATCTGGCCGAGTCTCCGAGCCTCGATCACGGCCTGCACCACGCGTGGGACGAGGGCTACGTGCCGGTCAACCGGGCCTTCGCTGAGGCCGTGCTCGCGGAGCTCGACGCCGAGCCGGACGCGACCGTCTTCTTCCACGACTACCACCTCTACCTCGCGCCGCGCTTCGTCCGCGACGCCCGGCCGGACGCCGCGCTCGCGCACTTCGTCCACATACCGTGGCCCCAGCCCGACTACTGGCACGTCCTGCCCGCGCCCATCCGCGCGGCCGTCCACGACGGTCTGCTCGCGAACGACGTCGTCGGTCTGCACACGCCCCGGTGGCGGCGCAACTTCCTGAGCTCGAGCGAGGACATGGTCGGCGCGGTCTGCGACTTCGCCGAGGGCCATGCCACGTACGAGGGTCGGCGCGTGCTCGTGTCGAGTCACCCGATCTCGGTCGACGTGCAGGAGTTCGACGAGCTCGCGACGAGCGACGCGGTGCTCGCGGCCGAGCGGGCTCTCGTGGCGCGGCGTCCGGAGAAGCTCATCCTGCGTGTCGACCGAACCGACCCCTCGAAGAACGTCGTCCGCGGCTTTCGCGCCTTCGAGCTCTACCTCGACGCCCACCCGGAGATGCACGGCAGGGTCGGCATGCTGGCCCTGCTCGACCCGTCCCGGCAGGACATACCCGAGTACGCGGAGTACCTGGGGGCGATCCAGCGGGCCGCGCGCGTCGTCAACGACCGCTTCCAGCGTGAGGGCTGGATTCCGATCGATCTGCGCGTCCAGGACAACTTTCCGCGTGCCGTGGCGGCGTACAAGCAGTTCGACGTCCTGCTCGTGAACGCCATCTTCGACGGCCTCAACCTGATCGCCAAGGAAGCGCCGCTCCTGAACGAGCGCGACGGCGTCGTCATCCTCTCCGAGAACGCAGGGGCGCACGAGGAGCTCGGCGAGTGGACCCTGTGCGTCAACCCGTTCGACGTGGAGGCGCAGGCCGAGGCAATTTACGCTGCGATCGAGATGCCGCGGGCCGAGCGCGCGGAGCGACTCGGCGCGATCCGCGAGCATCTGCACGAGCACGATGTGGCGC
>JBOHAW010000024.1:0-4142 GCA_050697975.1 Gaiellaceae bacterium | reverse complement strand
GCGCCTGCGCTCGCTTCGTCCAGCAGGCGAATCAGCCTCGGCCGCTTGATGATGTGCCGACGGCCGGGGGTGACCTCGGAACGTGTGCCCTCGCTCATGGCTTCCACCGCAGGCGCCGCAGAGAGCCTGTGGGTGAAACTTAGCGCGATCCGGGATGCGTTTCGACCCGTCGGGAACAGCCGTGCCCGCGGGGCTTGCGCGCCGCGGGCACGGTGCCGTCAGTTCCCCGAGCGCAACGAACGTGGCCCGAGGCTTTGCGGGGTGAGAGGATCTCTCCCCGTCAGAGCGCGATACGCAAGTGGGATCTGCCGCCGCCGAGGCACTCCGAGCTTCTGACGGAGCGCGTCAGAGTGCGCCTTGGCAGTCCGTGGCGAGATGCCGAGTCGCTGTCCGACTTCCTCGTTCGAGCAGCCGGCCGCGATCAGCTCGACGACCTGTTGCTGCCGCTCGGTGATGCCGGAGTGCCTGTCCGCAACGGCGTTGTTCATGCCGGCGACGCTAACACCGCGCCCTGACTCCGGCTATTGACCGAAAGGCGTATTTCGCTACGTACTCCTGTCGCGACGCAGAGCTACGCCGTCGGCAGGACGGCCTCCCCACGCAGGAAGGTCGCCTGGTGCCCGCGGCGATTCGCCTCGCGCAACTCGTCCTCGTCGAGCGCGCCGATGCGCAGGAGGAGGTCGAGCTCGTCGCGCAGGTGCGTCCGCATCATCTCCGGCCCGTCGGTCGCGATCGTGAACGCGACGCCGTGCTCGACGAAGGCGCGGAGGGTCGCACGCACCGCGCCCTCGTCGGGCAGCGCCTTCGTGAGCAGGTTCGACGTGGGGCAGATCTCGAGCACGATCTCCGCCTCGCGCAGCGCCGCCATCAGCTCGGGGTCGCCCGCGGCCAGGATCCCGTGACCGATGCGGTCGGGGCGGAGCACCTCGACGACCTCGCCGATCTCCTCGCGGCCCCACGCGCCGCCCTCCTCGCCGACGTGGATCGTGACGCCGAGCCCGGCCTCGCGCGCGGTCTCGACCATCGGCGCCACCTGCCGGTAGTCGTAGCGGCCACCGCCCGGCCGCGGCCCCGCGATGTCGATGCCGACCACCCCGCGCGGGGCGTAGCGGATCGCCTTCTCGACGATGATCTCGTTCTGCTCGGCGCTGAACGTCCGGTCCATCATCAGGATCAGGCCGGCGCGCACCTGCGGGTACTCGAGGCTCGCGCGGTCGAGCCCGCGCACGGCGGCCATGATGATGTGGTCGAGGTCGCGCTCGCCGCCGCGGTTGCGCTTCATCGGGTTGAAGCGCAGCTCGAGCGTCGTGATCCCCTGCGAGCGATAGGCCCCGCCGATCGCGCCGTGCACCGACCGCTCCACCGCGAGCGGGCTCGACTGGATCAACTCGGTCCAGTGGTAGATGGCGTCGAGCGCGTCGAGGCTCTCGACCCCGCGCGGGTCGGAGACGGTGACGAGGCGGTCGAACTCCCAGTAGTCCTTCACCGGCAGCGCGATGCCCTGCTCGTGCGCGAGGCTCCAGAGGGTGTCCGAGGCGACCGAGCCGCCGAGATGGGTGTGCAGCTCGGCGAGACCGTCGTGCATGGAGCGAGTCTACTGCGGAGCCGCGACGGCGCCTGACGAGGATTTTACGAGCCGCGCATCCACCTCTTACGTCCGGGCGGGGACGACGCGCGACGTGGCCGCGGCGCTCTCTGTGAATGCTTCCTCGGACCGTCCTACGCGGGTCGAGCGCAGGCCCAGCTCCGGGAACGCGGGCACGGGCGCAGCGTCCGCACGGCTCGCCGCAGGATCGGCTCGTTCGTGAACGGCACGTCGAGCCAGACGTACACGCCCTCCAGCCGCACCCGCCAGATGCCCTTCCGCGGCAAGTAGACGAGCGTTCCGCTCAGGCCGGGCGTGACACCGGGCCGCGTCGGCCGAATCGTGTAGAACGGCGCCGGCGAGGGCGCTCGCACCCAGGCGTAACTGTCGGTGATCCGCGCGTCGAGGCCGGCGACGCTTGCGCAGCGCGAACCACAAACCGAGACGTCCATGCTCTCCTTCGCCGTCGCGCCGGGAGCGCCGACTGCCAGCACAACGGCCGTGACGAGGATCGCGTGCGTGCTCCGCCTCATGTCGCCGCCCCTCCCGATACAGCCTGGGCTTGCCCTGCCGACGATAGCGCGGCGGGTGCGGTTCGCCAATTCTCTCCTAGGTAGGGTCCGCGGTGCGTGGACGCCGCCCGTGGCACGTATTCGATCGTCGGCGTCGACCCGGAGACGGGCGAGGTCGGCGTCGCCGTCCAGTCCAAGTACTTCGCGGTCGGCGCGCTCGTCCCGTGGGCGAAGGCGGGGGTCGGCGCGGTGGCGACGCAGGCCGCCGGCATCGCCGCGTACGGGCCGAGGATCCTCGAGCTGCTCGAGGGCGGGGCGGCTCCGGCCGACGCGATCGACCAGGCGCTCGCCGGCGACGAGGGCCGCGAGACGCGTCAGCTCGGCGTCGTCGACGCCTCGGGGCACGCCGTCAGCTTCACGGGGGCGAAGTGCAACGACTGGGCCGGCGACGTCCAGGGCGACGGGTACGCGGCCCAGGGCAACATCTTGGCCGGCGAGGCCGTCGTGCGCGAGATGGCAAGCGCGTATGAGCGCACCGAGGGGGCGCTCGCCGACCGGCTCATGGCCGCCCTCGAGGCGGCCGAGGCGGCGGGGGGCGACAAGCGCGGGCGCCAGTCGGCCGCGCTGATCGTCGAGCGACCCGACTCGGCGTCGTCCCAGCGTCAGGGCACCGACCGGATCGTCGACCTGCGGGTCGACGACCATCCCGAGCCGATCGAGGAGCTGCGGCGGCTGCTCGGCATCTGGCAGCGCTGGCACGCGATGCTCGAGGCGTACACCCTGTACGAGGCCGGAGAGTTCAAGCGCGCCCTCGAGCTGGCCACGCAGGCTCTCGAGGCCGAGCCCGACGACCCCATGCTCCGCTACAACCGCGCCTGCTACGCGAGCCTGGCCGGACGGCGCGAGACGGCTCTCGACGATCTGCGGCGGGCGATCGAGGGCGACCCGGGCATGCTCGAGATGGCCCGCGTCGACTCGGACTTCGAGCCGCTCGCGGACGACGAGGAGTTCAGGAGGCTCGTACCGCAGGCATGAAGGTCGGCATCGTCGTCCCGTACTCGTGGTCGTTCTGGGGAGCGGTCGTCGAGCACGCCGAGCTCCAGGCCGCCGCGCTGCAGGAGCTCGGGATCGAGACGCGGACGATCATGGGCAACGACCCGCCGGGGCAGTTCACGCGCGTCCTCCATCCGCGCATGGGACGTCACGGGGAGCCGCCGCCCGACGTGATCCCGATCGGGCGCTCCGTGATCGTGCCGGCGAACGGCTCGCTTCCGAACATCATCCTCAGCCCGCGCGCCTTCTTCCGCATCAGACGCGTGCTCGAGCGGGAGCGCTTCGACGTCCTGCATCTGCACGAGCCGATGACGCCGGTGCCGTGCATTGCCGTCCTCGCGCTGGCGCGCGTGCCGATCGTGGCCACGTTCCACGCGTCCGGCGAGCTGTCGTGGCTGAAGATCGCGAAGCCGGTCTGGGGCTTCCTCGCCGAGCGGATCGACCACCGCATCGCGGTCTCCGAGGGCGCTCGCGACTCGGCCGCCCGCTACTTCCCCGGCCAGTACGAGATCGTCCCGAACGGCGTCCTCATCCCACCGGAGGTCGATCCGGGCGGCCGCGAGCATCGCGTCGTCTTCGTCGGCCGGCAGGAGCCGCGGAAGGGACTCGCGGTGCTGCTGCGCGTCTGGCCGGACGTGCACCGGCAGACCGGGGCGCGGCTTCGCGTCGTCGGCGCCGACCCGCTCGCGGTGCGGCTCCTCCTGTCGCGCCTGCGCGTGCCGCAGGACGGGATCGACATCGTCGGCTTCCTCTCGCAGGACGACCTCACGGGCGAGCTGAGCGCCGCGAAGGCACTCGTCGCCCCGTCCCTCGGCGGCGAGAGCTTCGGCATGGTGCTGACGCGCGCGTTCGCCTGCGCCACGCCGGTCGTCTCGTCCGACATCCCCGGGTACCGCGACGTGATGACGCCCGAGACGGGGCTCACCGTCCCGCCCGGCGATCCGGCCGCGCTCGCCCAGGCGCTGATCGCCCTGCTCGAGGACGAGCCGCGC